>JAFDGZ010000051.1 GCA_019309045.1 Deltaproteobacteria bacterium
AGTAAATGTCCAATAACCACCCACGAGCAGCAGTCCACTGCCTACCAAAGCCCACATGCCACCGGCAAAGAGAAATTGTACACGTTTGGAGACCACAGGTTTATGGGATTCGAGCCAGGTAACCATTAGCAGAACTCCATTGCAAGATTGCCTCCCTTCATCTGATATCAAGACGTGACACCAGGGGAAGTCCTCATCCATCCTTTTCCCAGACCCTATAGTTGCTGGTGATGAGGCTGAACAGTGCCATCTCACCTCATTATGTCACACGTGATTTGTCAATCTTGTCTCGAGTGGTTGAGGGTTGAGATACACCTGTTCCAGCAAATGCTGTTGGCCATATTTCTGCACATAATGCTTGCTGATAGTCAGGGGAACAATAAGAGGTATGAATTCCTGCTCGTACTGCTCGATGACCTCGACAAGTTCCTGTTTTTCGTTGCCTGTCAGCTCTTTCTCGAGATATGCCAGGATATGACGCAAAACTTTCACGTTTTTCTTTACCGTAGTCTTTAACTGGAGCGCTTGCAGGAATAGAGATTCATACTTTGAATATAGCTCCCCGCGAGGCAGCTTGCCGTTCTCTGCTGTCAGTTTCTCCATGAGCCTGTAGTGCCTGGCGCTGTGAGACAGTATGGCCAGCCTTTCTCTGGCATGAAAGGAGAGCAGCTCTTGCCTGCCGGGTCTGTCAGCCAACAGCTCTCGCCACCTCTTGAGCGCAAAAATGCGTTGGATAAAGTTTTCCCGAATTCCCATGCCATGCAACCTGGCCTCATCCTCAACAGGCACCAGAGGAAAGTGCTCTATAAAAATGCCAGCGAAGATACCCGTACCTCTCTTGTAAACTACGCCTCTGTCATTATATATTTTTACCCCCTGCATTCCAGAACTGGGAGATTTGCTCTTGAATATGAAGCCACAGAGACCTTCCCTTTCCAGCTGTCTCACCTTTTCTTGTGCCCAGGAAACCATGCGTGCCGTAAGATCAATTCTGCTTCGAGCAGTGACGAGTCGAGGAGACCCAGGAGATCCCTCCAGACGCATCGGTTCCCGCGGCACGCCCAGACCACATTCCACTTCAGGGCAGACCGGCACAAATTCTACAAATCGGCCCAGGGTGTCAGTGAGATAATGGTCACGTTTGTGGCCGCCATCATAGCGGACCCTGTGCCCGAGGAGACAACTGCTGATACCAATGCGCAACCTGGTCGTCACTATTCCTGCGCCAACCCCGCCTCTTATGGATGTCAGGGCAACCTGTGAGCTCTGACTTACACTCGTAGCCAGTTTTCCGAGGCCCTTGTTCTATGAAGCCCTACTTCTGCTTGGCTTGCAACTGTTCTTTAACGAAATTCAGGGTTCCTCCGGCCAGAATACTCTGCCTCTGGCGCGGTGAGATATCCAGAGTTGTAATAAACTCATGTCCATTCACTCGCACAGGGATTTCCCGGTCACCAGCTGCTACTCTCCGCCTTATCTCCGGAAGGACTACCTCATTCCACTTTTCCAGCTTGTCATAGTCTGCAGCATCTCGAAAAACCAGCGGCAGTATACCGAAGTTACAAAGGTTTGCCTTATGAATCCGGGCAAAGCTCTTGGCAATCTTGGCCCGCACCCCTAGATAACGAGGGGCCAGGGCAGCATGCTCTCTGCTGGATCCCTGTCCATAGTTTTCTCCACCCACCACCACAACGGTGCCCTTTTCCTTTGCCTCGGAATGAAAATCAGGATCAACCTGATAGAAAACAAACTCACTGATTGCCTCTATGTTGGACCTCAGGGGCAGCACTTTGTTGCCGGCCGGCATAATGGTATCAGTGGAAATGTTGTCCCCAAGCTTGAGTGCTACCTGACCGACGAGAGTATCCGGCAGCGGATTCAGTTGTGGAAAGGGTTTGATGTTGGGACCTCGGATGATTTCAGTTCGGCGGCCTTCATCGGAAGGGAAAATAATTGACGATTCATCCACGATATACCGGTCGGGATCTTCGACTCTGGGGTAACTCATCTCCGCAGAAAGATCCCTGGGGTCGGTAATCACTCCCTTGAGAGCTGCTGCCGCCGCCGTCTCTGGAGAGCAGAGGTAAACCCTGTCGTCTTTGGTGCCTGAACGCCCGGGAAAATTTCGGGGAAAGGTGCGCAGGCTCACCTGGCCGCTGCCAGGAGCCTGCCCCATGCCTATGCAACCGAGGCAGCCAGACTGATGGATTCTGGCTGCTGCCTGCAGCAGAGAGATTACTCCATTCTGCTGGGCCACGTTCTCCATTACCTGACGACTCCCCGGATTGATGTGAAAGGAAACATCGGGGTGGGCAATGCGGCCCTCCATGATCCTCGCCACCACCATGAGATCGCGAAAAGAAGAATTCACACTGCTCCCCACGATCACCTGATCAACTTTCTCTCCAGCCACTTCACGCACGGCAACCACGTTTCCTGGAGAAGAAGGGCAGGCTATGAGAGGCTCGAGAGTGGACAGATCGAGCTCCGCATGTTCGTCATATGGTGCGTCCGGGTCAGCAGCGAGTTCGACCCAGGCTTCACCCCGTCCCTGTGCTTTCAGGTATTTTCTGGTGTTTTCATCCGATGGAAAGATGGTGGAAGTAGCCCCCAGTTCGGTGCCCATGTTGCCGATGGTTTCTCTGTCAGTAGCTGAAAGGCTTTCCACACCAGGACCATAGTACTCTATTACTTTGCCCACACAGCCTTTCACATCATAACGCCTGAGCAACTCGAGAATCACATCCTTGGCGCTCACCCAGTCGGGAAGCTCTCCTGTAAGCTTCACACCCAGAACTCTTGGACAGGGAAAGTAGTAAGCCATGCCCGCCATGGCCAGGGCAACATCGAGTCCGCCTGCTCCCATGGCCAGCATGGAAACGCCGGCAGCCCCGGGAGTGTGGCTGTCAGCACCCAGCATGGTCTTGCCTGGCTGCCCGAAGCGCTCCATGTGCACCTGGTGAGAAATGCCGTTTCCCGGCCGGCTGAAATGGATGCCATAGCGGGCGCAGGCCGTCTGCAAGTAGCGATGGTCATCCGCATTCTTGTTGTCCGTTTGCAACAGGTTGTGATCAACATACTGGGCGCACAGTTCAGCCCGCACTCTATCCAGCCCTAGAGCCTCGAACTCCAGCATGGCCATGGTACCGGTGGCATCCTGCAGCAGAGTGTGATCGATCCGAATGCCAATCTCTTCACCTGGTACCAGGCTTCCGTCCACCAGGTGTTCAGCCAAAATTTTGTACGTCAGATTCTGTGCCATCTCTTCCTCTCTTCGGGTTGTAAGTCACTACAGCAAAAGGTGCTCTGTCCTGTCACCACCTGCAGGACGGTCAACATAGGCTTATTGCTGCACTACAGCCCATCCTGGGGCCGTACATCGCGCTTTGTTCTAGCCCATCCGCTGCTGCCTCTGCATGTCTGCACAAAGGGAGAGGAGGGCATGGACAGGGTGCAGCTCACAGGAAGAAAGGGTCCAGGACCACATTCATCGCGGCTTGCCTCGTCAACATAGCCGCAGGCGGACACTTTCTGAAGCCGACTATTAACTATAGCAAAAAGGTGTGAAAGATTCCATCATGTCAGAGAATTTCATGTTGAGTGGAACCGTTCACTGTCATGGTCTGCTCCATTTGTTTTGTCAATCAGTCAGCCTTCAAGATGATTGGAAATGGGGTACAAAACCGTGCTTCTCATAGACAGCCTGCGCAGCGGCAGACTTGATGAAATCCAGAAACGCTGCAGCATTCTCCCTGTTCTTTGCCTGCCGCAGCGAACAGACATAATAGTTTATGCGCTCCCGTTGATCCAGCTCCGGCCCCGGGTCCACCACGGCAATGGGCAGCCTTTGATCCTGGGCATGGATGATTTCTGTGGCCCACACCGGCCCCACATCCACTGTTCCCTTTACTATCCTCAGGGGTGTCTCTCTGTGGTGCACCACCGTAAGGATGGTTGTTGCTTCGGCCCGCTTCTGCTCCATAATGCGCTGAACAAGGTCTTCACCGCCAGCCTCACGGTACATGTCGATGATATGATAGGCAATATCTTCGTATTCTGGACTGGGCTGGGATATCCGCACTTCATCTCGCCCCAGATCATTTACCCTGACAATATCTGCAGGATTTTCCGCTGGCACCATGAGCACTATTCGGTTGTGTAGATAAAGAAAGTAGTCTTCCTCTTCGACAAAGCCTTTCTCTCTCAGGTGTTCCATGGCAGATCTGGATACCGAGCTGTAGACATCCGGCACAATGTCGAGCACTCTACCCTTGAACATGGCGCCCCCAGCCAGAATCTGCTTCAACTCGAGGCCTGGGGGCAGCGTTTCATAGAAAATCTTCTTGATGCTGGGATACTGCTCTTGAAATTTCCGCAACAGCTCAGCCATCACCATAAACTGATTGCCGGCCATAAAAAGAACAAGGTCGGCGGATTCTAGATATTCGAGGTTGTGCAGGTCGTCGCCTCGATCTGCAGGAATGACAGGGTAAGCTCCATTTGTCAACGCCATGACCTCATCTCCTTGCTTTGTTCAATTGACCGAAAGGCAAACAGCATACCTATTGTTCATTTTCTATTGACCGGCAATCAGGCGAAGGTGCTCAGGTGTGAGATACCATTGCAGTTCTCCGCTATGCGTGGGAAGGGAGTCCACATCGATCCTGCCGAGGCCGCCTCTCAGGAAGTGGATCGCCGCCCGCGAGCCTTCCGTCAACAGATAAGAGGCTACCTCTGCCAGGGAAGGAAGGTGTCCGGCTATAAAGACGGCCCTCCTGTCCTGGAACTGGCTGAGATATTGAACCGTATCCGCCGCGGGGGTCATGGCTTTGACTTTATCGGTTATCAAGATATCTTCCTGACGATAGCCGATGGCTTCGGCCACGATGGCAGCCGTTTGCTGAGCTCTCTTCTTGGGACTGGCAATCACAACTTCGAAGCTCAGTCCCATTTTCTGGATCGCTGCAGCTGCTGTTTTGATGCAATCCTCGCCCTCAGAACTCAATGGTTCCGTGGGGTCCTCTTCTTTCGACAAATTTGGTCCATGCTGCATCAAGTAAATTTCCATTCTATTCCCTCCTTGCCACAGCATCGTATTCCGCCAACAATGCTTGCAGTTCCTCCTCTGTCACATCAGTCCATCGTTGGTAGGCGTCAGCCACTGCAAAACTCCATCCTCCTCTGATGTTGGCGCAAAAGACTCCTTCTACCTTCCGGGCGATTTTCAACAGGGAGTGCCGGTGAGCTGTGGGTACCGCAATGAAGAGCTTTTCTGCGCCACTATTCCTCAGGGCTGCCACGGCAACCTCGAGCGTGGAACCTGAGGCCAGGCCATCATCTACTACCACTGTCCAGCGGTTGCTGAGGTTCGGAAAAGGACGTCTGCCTCGCAAGGTGCGAAAGCGCTGTTCAACTTTACGCTCTGTCATCTCGACTCCCTGCTGGATATCTTCCTTTCGAAGGCCAAAATGCCTGACCAGTTCTTCATTGACCTTGACCGTGCCGTCGAAGGCCACCGCGCCGTAGCCACATTCCGTGTTCCACGGCAAAGTAATCTTACTGACCACCGCCACATCTAGAGGAAGCTCAAGCCGCCGAGCGAGACTCACACCTACAGGTATGCCGCCTGCTGGTATGGCCAGCACCAGGGGATTCCTGCCCACCTTACCTTCGAGTAATTCTGCCAGAACCTCTCCCGCATGGCTTCTGTCTCGAAACACTCCGGTGCGCTCTCGCAACTCCACAACATCATGTATATTTTTGCCAAGAACTACTGACACTCGGAAAACCGTTCCATCTTGCCGTATATGTGAGGCTGCTCAATTTAATACCTTTTATTAAGATAGCTACTTCAGCCTCTATAGACAAGCGTTGACTGAGAAATCAACCGATTCTTCCTAAACCACCCTGGCGCCCTCTATCAATGGCTCATCCCACCCACTGCCCGCAACACTTCCCAGCTGCAAGGGCACACCAGAAGCCGCCCCACATGCAAACAACGAGGAAGCCTGGCAAGAGTGCTGGGAGTGCGCCTCGATTGCGCCGAGCCAGCGGATTTCAGATCACAAGAGATCAGCAGACTCAGTCACCTTTACAGCATAAAGGGGAAACATAGATAATCGTCGTTTGAAGACCTGGCCGGAAAATTTATCTGCCGCGTCCAAGCAGAATGACCGCAACCAGAGCCAGCAGCAGAGCGAACCAGATGATGACGGCCCGCTGCGTGGCCCTTCTAGCCATTTCTGCTTCCCACCAGAGCCTCGGTTGTACGCCCTGGAGCAGAAAAACCAGGACGCCGGCCAGATTGATGCAGATGAGGTTGGCAGCAAAGAGAAGCAAGGCTTCGAAAGCCAGGGAGAAAAATCCGGAACCGCATAACAGCCCAAAAACTACCAGAGGCGGCAAGAAGGCCACAGCTACCATTACTCCCACAAGCGTGGAGGACACGCCGCTGGTGAAGGCCAGGGCTCCCGCTCCACCAGCTGCCAGGGCAAGGACAATGTCGCTCAGGCCGACCTGGGTTCTGGAGGCTATTTCTTGAATTGCAGGGTCCACAGCAGCAACAAGCCCAATTGCTGCAGACAGTACCAGGGTAATTGCTACTCCCACAAAACTTGTTTTCAAGGCGGTGCGTGCCAGGCGCATTTCTCCGAGGGTGGTGGCCAGTGACAAGGCTGCGTTTGGCCCCAACAGTGGCGCTATCACCATGGCCCCGATAACAACTGCCGTATTGTCCCGCATGATGCCAATGCTTGCCACAATGGCTGACAACACCACCATAGCAGCAAAAACAGGAGAAAGCTTTGCCGCATCAGTAATGTCAACATACAGCTCTTCCCTGCTGATGCGCCTCTTTTTGCTCTTCTTATCGGTCGCAGCAGTAGCAGGGGCAGTGCCGTCCTCGTTGTCCTCTACTGTCTCCATTCGAGGCAAGGATGCCTCTACCGGTATGAGAACAGCCCGGAAAGCCTCGAGTGAACCATAGTTTCTCTCGAAGAGATCCAGGATAGCCTCTGCATCTTCGGCCGCCAGCAGCACCTTTACCAGCGTCTGCTCATCAGCCAATGGTTGGCGCCAGACTCCCAGGACCGGCTGTCCATTCAGGTAAGTATCGACATATGCCCCTATGTCGGCAGGAACCACAAGTTCAATCATTCGCAGTGCCATGTGCATCTCCAAACTAGAAAGGGATGACTGTTCTCTACACTAAGCCTGCAACTCTGAATCTCAGACCGCCGCCAGCAAACCCCTGTTATTGCAGCCTGCATATCCTTGAATCATGCCCACAGGAGCTCCCCCGGCAGCTGCCATTCCAGTGAATCTACCGTATCTTCGATTACAACATCAGACTGCTCCTGATGCCTGTCTTCTCTCGCTGCGATGGCTCAGGTTGTTGTCAGCACTCAGAGCCTGACCCAGGGTAGCCTCATTGCCGGATAATTTCCAGTCGTCACTCCGTAGCCAAAGCTTCTTTTCCCTGAAAAGCTTTTGCTGGCCGGTCTAAAGAAATCATTTTTGCCGCTTGTCAGGCGCGATCTAATCATGTACAACAATTCCCCAGCAGACGATTGTGTGGACCAGATGGAGATGAGTTATGACCAGAGAAAGAATACCCATTCCGACACTGCGAGGCTCTGATTGCTTTGCTTGTGGTAGCAATAATCCGCTTGGCTTGAAGATGCAATTCTACTGCCAGGGCAACAAGGTCTGCTCGGATGTAGTAGTCGAGCAGCATCACGTGGGATGGCAGAATATGGTCCACGGCGGTATTATCTCCACTCTTCTCGATGAGATTATGTCCTGGACGGTTCTCTATTTCAGAAAAGTTTTTGCTGTCACCAGACAGATAAAAGTGAAGTATCTTAGACCAACACCTGTGGGCACCCCGCTGACGGTCCAGGGAGAGATTCTTGGTGAAACGGAAAAAAAGGCAATCCATACTTCAGGGGTTTTGCTCGACTCTCGAGGGAAAAAACTCGCCAGGAGTGAGGCGGAATTCGTCATCCTGACTGGCAGCAGGCTCGAAGTGCTGCCCCTTGAGTCAAGGCAAGAAATGGAGCTGTTGTTCAAACATATCAATAAGTTGCAACGACAAATTAAGACAGGCGCAAGCAGTTCACCTTAAGAAGAATCCCCTGGAGACTATCCATGGAAGAGAAGCATATTTTCTTTGCGGCTGGACCTGTCAAACTGGAAGGGTTGTTTTATGCTGCCAAAGGAAACAACGGTGTAGTAATCACCCATCCCCATCCCATATACGGCGGCAACATGGAAAGCGCTGTGGTAGATCTGCTCAGCCGCACCTACCAACTAGCAGGCTACAGCACCCTGCGCTTCAATTTTCGCGGAGTGGGCAACAGCGGCGGGTATTACGACCAGGGAGAGGGTGAGCAGCAAGATGTACAGGCAGCCCTGGAGTACCTGGTGACTCACTGTGATGGATCAGTTGATCTGGTGGGCTATTCCTTTGGAGCCTGGGTAAACGCACGAGCCCTGGCTACTATCGCCCCACCTAACAGAGTAATAATGATATCGCCGCCAGTATCCCATCTCGACTTCAGTGGCATCGCCACTATTCCTCGCCTTCGGCTGGTAGTAGTGGGCGACCGAGATCAGTTCGCCCCACTCGAAGAAATAATTTCATTCATGCCGAAATGGAATCCCAGAGCTCGCCTGGAAGTTATCGAGAACGCTGATCATTTCTACGTGAGCGCTCTTGGCACGCTCGAAGCAATATTCACAGCCTTTCTCGCAAACAGGGGGTGAGTCCGCTGCCAGCAAAAGGCGGCAAGTAAACACACTGAAAAAAGAGCCGCAGGCGTTGCAACTGCAGCACTTCAGCCCTCCTCCAGAAAGCTGATGGCATCTTCAGGGCAAGCAACGATGCAGATGCCATCTAGATCGCAGATGCTCTCATCTATGACAGCCGTACCTTCTTGAATGGAAATTGCCTTCTGAGGGCAGGCAAGAACACATTCTCCGCTGGCAATGCATTTATCAGGATCAACCACGATTTTCATTGGAATTCGCCCCCTCCACATTCATTGCATTTCTATTTCTTGAACAACCGGCTAGAATCATTAGCAACCCTCAAGAAGGCCTCTGGCGCGGATGACAATTGCTAATGATAATTGATCGAGCAAAGGCGGTCAACATGACTACTGGTGAGGATATTCGTCCATCCTAACCCAGTTGAGGAAAGGAGTAAGAAGAAAGTGAAGAAAGGGGCGCCCTGTTAACAGAGTAAAGCCAGGCCATTCGCCAGGCTAGAATTCTTTCCCCTCTTTGAACGCCAAGGCAAATATGTTATTAGTATGGCGTCTCACACGGCTACCACAGGCCGCTCCAACTATTCTTTTCTCTAGGACCAGCATCAATACACCAGAGCAGCCATTTATATCACACTTGCCGGAAAAGGAGGAATATCAATGAAATACTTTGCCACAGCCAGAAGCTTTTGTGCCACTGTGGTGGCGAGCATCCTGGTGTTGTTTGCCCTGCCTCTGTCTGCAGGCACCAGGCCGCCCACTGCTGGCAGCGAACTGCCTGCCTTCAAACTTTCTGTGCCAAAGAACCCCGGCGAAAGGCAATATCTGGGCCTCGAAGACAATGCTCATTTCACTGTGCCTCAGATCAGAGCAAAGGTGGTCATCATAGAAATTTTCAGCATGTACTGACCTTTCTGCCAGAGAGAAGCGTTCCGGGTGAACCAACTGTACGAGGCAATCCAGAAGAAGAGCAAACTCAAAGAGAGCATCAAGATCATTGGCATCGGTGCCGGCAACTCACCATTTGAAGTAGACTTTTTCAGGAAAAAATATAAGATTCCCTTCCCCCTGTTTTCAGACCAGGATCTCTCCATCCACAAGGTACTCGGCGAAGTGAGAACTCCTTATTTCATAGGAGTCAGGATCAATCCTGACGACAATAAGGCAGAAGTGTTCTATTCCAAACTGGGAGCGTTCAAAGATCCAAATATTTTCCTGGACCAGATGATCAAGTTATCCGGAGTAATTTAGGAGGAAATCTCATGACATGCAACAATAAAGTAGCAATGGCGATAGTTGCCACCATAATCGTCGTCCTCGGGTGGGCAGCACCAGGTACTTCGGAGTCAGGAAATTTCAAAGACAGCATTTACCAGGTTGGCAAATTAAAACCTCGCGACAGTGTGCTGAAAGTCAAAGTTGGTGATCGAGCGCCTGACTTCACTTTGCCGTCAGTAGGTGGAGGCAAGATCTCTTTGCACCAATATCTGGGCAAGAAAAATGTTGTTCTTTCTTTCGTGCCTGCTGCCTGGACGCCGGTATGCTCAGACCAGTGGCCTGGCTACAACATAGCCAGAGAGTTCTTCGATGAAAATGACGCCGTCCTCCTTGGCATTACCGTAGACAACATCCCCACCCTCTATGCCTGGACGAGTCAGATGTGCATGGGGGGAGGTCATTTGTGGTTTCCAGTGCTTTCTGACTTCTGGCCTCATGGGGCGGTGGCCTCGAAATACGGGATTCTTCGCTCTGACGGTGTTGCGGAGCGAGCGCTTTTTATCATCGACAAGAAAGGGATCATTCGTTACATCGATGTACACGATATCAACGAGAGGCCGCGCCTGGAAGTCCTTGTCAGTGAGCTGCGGAAAATAGCTGGCGAGTAGATTTTTTGTCCACAAGAAACTGTTATCTGGAGAGTATTGTTTATATGCCCCATATCAGGGGGGCCTTACGTGTATAGCCCTCCTGCTCGGCCAGGAGATCAAGATGGGCTGTTACCAAGTCTTCAACAGCCAGCGTTTCGCTGCTTCCCTCTTGCCGAGTGTCCAGAATTTTTAGATAGCCTCCACATTTGTCGCATACTTGCACACGATATTGATCCTGGCCTTCTGCAAAGAAATATCGCAACTTTTCTTGCTCCTCTGTCTGGCAAAATGGACAGCCAATCCTGGGTATCCGCCAGATAAAACCGCAAAAAGAGCAAAGGGCAAGACGCTTGCCCTCCTCTTCAACCAGGGCAGCCATGGCTGGTAGGCCACCGCATATTGGGCAATAATTCTGCCGCCACTGGGCCAGTTCCGCAGTGCTGCTGAGCTCTGCCACAACCTGGACAATGGAGGGCTGTATGCTGAGTTTCGTCAGACTCATTACTATGCCTGGGGTTACGTCAAGCTCAGAGGAAACTGCATCCAGTTTTTCTGGTTTGTCGGTCAAAATTGCCTTCACCAGGGCGGCGTAATTCAGAGAGCCTTCCTGCACAGCACTCTGCAAGCTGCCTGCTGCCTTGGCCAACACAGGATTTTCGTCCTGACAAATGGTGCACAATTTCAAGAATAACTGTCTGCTTCTTTCTTCGTCTATGGGAAAGTGCTGACGGTCGAGCAGAGTAAAGCCCTCTTGCAATCTCATCTCCGTCTGCTCTGACGACAATGTTATTTTAGCAACAGATATCTTCTCTTGAAATTCCTGTTGGGCTGTCAGTACTTTCTGATAAAAAACAAGTACTTCGCTGTAATCGCTGCTCTTATCCTGCAGTTCTCTCACACGGCTGTGCAGCTTCTTGTATGTATAATCAGGATCCTCACTCATTGGTGTCCTCACCTATTATTATTTGTATATTTTCTCAATAGAGATGTCAGAATGGCAAAGAATCCTGCCCATCGCGGAAAGGACCATTCTGCTAGCTAAAAAAGGCACCTGCCTCATATTCAGTTCGCAAGCGCACAAAAAAGGAGGGACCGCAGTCCCTCCTAACAGCGATCTTTGCTATTCTGATTGTGAGACGTCCGCAACCTTGCCCAGCATGGCGGCGCCAGCAAGGAGACCTGCAGCTGGACCGAAGAGTTTGCGCAGGGCCAGTTTGCGGCTGATACCCACATTGTTCTGCGCCACCGCAAACTTATGGTACACCATGGGATCATCCACAACCAGGTATATTGTCCGCACACTATCCGCATCAAGAAGCTGCGCCTTGCTGAAACCTTTGTCCTTCAGAGCGGCAAGCCTCTTGTTGGCCAGTGCCAGCATATCGTCCCTGGCGCCAAAGTTCATGGCGCCTGTGGGACAGGCCTTGACGCAGGCAGGAAGCAGGCCATTGGCCACCCGGTCAATACACATGGTGCACTTTGCCATCAGTCCCGTGACCACATCCCGACGAGGGATGTTGTACGGACAGGAATTCTTCACTTCTTCGAAGGCAGCTGCACTCAGCTTTTTGCTCTTGTCCGTATAGATCACCGCACCACTCGCTCCATCAATTACCACGGCACCGTCCACATAACCATCGGCCGTATCCTTACAAGGCGGCTCTAGACAGTGCCGGCACTGATCAGTGAAAAAGTACCAGTGCATCTTGCCTCCAGAGACTACCTCACTGAATCGCACCAGCTTGAAGGTATTGAAGGAGAGGTCTGCAGGGTTCTGATAGCTCCCCCAATTGTAAGTCTTGGTGGCCGGCAGTTTGTTCCACTGCTTGCAGGCGATCTGGCAACCGCGGCAGGCCGTGCACCTGGTGGTATCTACAAAGAAAGATTTTTCAGCCATACAACTCTCACCTCCTTCTAGGCTTTCCTGACATTGACCATGAAGGCCTTGGTTTCCGGGATCAGAGTGTTGGGATCACCGATGGAAGGAGTGAGCAGGTTTGAGCTGTCACCTCCATCTTTCGGAGTTACCCAGCCGAAACACCAGGGCAGACCCACCTGATGCACGGTTGTACCCATAACTGTGAAGGGCCGGAAGCGCTGGGTTACAATGGCCACAGCCACCACCTGACCGCGCGCCGACTCCACCACAACTTTATCGCCGTTCTTGATACCCTTGAGTTTGGCAAGCTCAGGGCTCATTTCGCAGAACTGCTGCGGTTGTGTCTCCAGCAGCCAGGGCTGCCACCTGGTCATAACACCGCTCTGCCAGTGCTCGGTGACTCTATAGGTGGTACCCACGATGGGATAGCGCGGGTCACAGGTTGCCCTCAAATCCCTCGCCGTTTTGAACTCCTTGATAGTTGGGTTGATGAACTGATCGCTCATCAAATTCTTGGGCACCGGACACTCGAGCGGCTCATAGTGCTCAGGGAATGGCCCGTCAGCGCGGCCCGTACCAAACACATGCGCGAAACCCCAGGGTTTCATAATAAAGGGGTATTTAGTCTTGGGGTTCAGTTTGCCGTCCGTAGTGAGCATGGGAGGCCAACCACCGTCAGGCACATCACCGACCCACTTCTGGCCTGTCCAGCGAATCACCGGTTGAGCCTTGTCCCAGGGGCTGCCGTAACGATCCACGGATGCCCGGTTATAGATGATCCGCCGGTTCACCGGCCAGCACCAGGACCATTCCGAAAAGAGGCCTATGCCAGACTTGTCCACCATGCTGCGGCGAGCTGCCATGTTCCCCTTCTCAGTGTAGCTCTGACAGTAGAGCCAGTTGCCGGAAGAAGTAGTCCCGTCAGCCTGCAAGTAAGCGAAGCTGGGAACCAGAGTTCCTTTCTTGAACAGCTTCCCCTTTACAGTCACATCTGCCAGGAAGTAACCGTTGATCTCTTTCGCCACTTTGTGCGGATCATACCTGCCATTAGTGGTGTAGTCCCACTTGAGATTCAAAATAGGCTCTGGGAATACTCCTCCTTCCTTTTTGTAGAGCTGGCGAATCTTGTCGAAAAGCTCCATCATGATGTCGCCATCCGGTCGGGCATCGCCCGGCGGATCCGCCGCTTTGTAGCGCCACTGCATCCAGCGTCCACTGTTGGTGATGGAGCCTTCCTTTTCCACCGAAACAGCGCAGGGCAGGAAGAAAACCTCGGTCTTGATCTTCCTCGGATCCATGCCCGGGCCCTTCCAGAAGGAGCCGGTCTCGTTCTCGAATATGTTGACGTTTACCAGCCAGTCCAGTTTGGTGAGAGCCTGGCGAGTCTTGTTGGCATTGGCACCGGAACAGGCTGGGTTTTGACCCCAGGCAAAGAAACCTGAAATGTTACCGCGATACATCTCGTCAAACATAGCTAGCCAGTAATGATCTGACCATTTATCTGCTTTTGGCAACCAATCATACCCAAAATCATTAGATGGTGTGGCGTTTTCACCAAACATGGACTTGAGGAAGCTTACCGAATACTTGGGATAGTTTCCCCACCAATTGGCGCTCAATGGATCCTTGGTTGTGGGGGTCCATCTCTTGTTGTAGGCGGCAAGTGAAGTATTGGATGCCAAAGGCACCTTTAAATAACCAGGCCAGATATGGGCAAGCAGACAGTGGTCCGTAGAACCCTGCACATTGGATTCACCTCGCAGAGCGTTGACACCACCTCCGGCCACGCCAATGTTGCCCAGAAGAAGCTGGATAATGGCCATAGCACGAATATTCTGCACGCCAACCGTGTGTTGCGTCCAACCCATGGCATACATAATGGTGCCGGCCTTGCCTGGTTTGCCGGTGGCCGCATAGGTCTTGTAGACCTCCAAAAGGTCCTCTTTTGGCGTACCCGTAATAGCAGACACTTTATCTAGCGTATAACGGGAGAATTGCTTCTTCAGCTGTTGAAAGACACAGCGCTTGTGTTTGAGGCTGTAGTTCTTTCGGGGGATGCCCTTTTCGTCAAGATCAAAAGCCCAGTATGACTTATCATAGCTTTTGGTCTTGGGATTGTAGCCCGAAAAAAGGCCGTCCTTGAAGCCATACTTCTTACTGACAATAAAACTGGCGTTGGTGTAGTACGCCAGATACTCCTCGTGATAGAGCTTATTCTGGATAATATAGTTGATCATACCACCCAGAAAGGCGATATCCGTTCCTGACCTCAGGGCGGTGTAAAAATCCGCCTTTGCCGAAGTTCTGGTGAAACGGGGATCAACGTTTAAAAGCTTGGCACCCTGATCCCTCGCCTTCATCACCCATTTAAAAGATATGGGATGATTCTCGGCAGCGTTGCTCCCCATGACGAGGATACAGTCGCTGTTGCCAATATCAATCCAGTGGTTTGTCATTGCCCCGCGTCCGAACGACTCTGCCAGAGCCGCAACAGTGGCGCTGTGTCAGATACGAGCCTGGTGTTCTATATACACCAGTCCCAGCGCCCTCATCATGGCCTGCAGCAGCCAGCATTCCTCGTTGTCAAGGGCGGCGCTGCCCACATGGGCGATTCCGTTGGTGCGGTTGACTACTTGACCTTTGGCATTCTTGGCAGTAAAACTGGTATCCCGACTTTGCTTCACTCTCTTGGCGATCTCGGTCAAAGCCCATTCCCAGGATTTCTCCTCCCAGCGATCGCTGTAGGGTGCACGATAGAGTACTGTCTTTATGCGATTTTCATTGTTTGCCAGCTGATAGAGGGCTGCACCCTTGGCGCACAGTGAACCCTGGTTGATTGGGTGGTCGGGATCCCCTTCTGTATTAATCACCTTACCCGAGCCATCTCTGGCTGTGTGGACAATGAGGCCACAGCCCACGGCGCAGTATGGGCAAATGGTCGTGGTCTCTTTGGCCCAGCGGATCCTCAGGGCCTGAGCATGCGCCTTGATAGGCGCCAGGTTGAACCCAAGTCCCCCGAGGGCTAGTCCACCTACTGCAGCACCAGAGATCTTGATGAAATCTCTTCTCGTGATCTGCATGGGTTTACCTCTCCCTCCTTCCCTAAACGTTACCAAGCGTAATTACTCCAGAGAACTCGCAATCTACCGCTGTTTTTCCCACCCCCTTTCCAGCCCGGACATGTGCTAGTTATTATCAGCTGCGCTTTGTTTGAGCCCAGCTTGCATCACCGATCCTAGCCGCGCCCAACAGGGCTCTCCGTTTCACCTTACCCACTGTCCCAGGCAGACAGCTGGTTTCCACTCCGAGTCGAGCTGCAAGAGTAAAGGCCGTATTTCTTGCACTGGATGGCCCTGGCAAATTGAGCCTGCTTCGCGCAGTTTCACAGACAAAGATTGCGCTCATTCGCGTACTTCCCCTCCCTTTCGAAGTTGACTTATGAGATATTCTTTTTTCGGATCGGCTGTAGGCGGGCGCCACGCTCTATGTTTTCACACCCAGCCACTCTGTGCTATCCAGTTTCTGATGCGTTGCAATCACTGAAAAGCGTTTGCAGGCATTTTTGCACGTTGATTGAGAAAAAGAGAACAAACTAATTATTTGAGATGTACTTATTTAAAACATATTAAAATGCTCTTCCATTACGTTGTCAAGAAGAAAAGCTTATGTCAAACTAGACATATAGGAGAATACGTATGGAAGAACTGCAGAAAAGCAGGTATCATTAGCACACTTCTTATGAGAATGCCTGATTGTCCAGGGCTTGGTAGATGTTTTTTGTTCTTCTTTGTCGCTGTTGACCATTTCCTTTGGATATTCTTTCTAGGAGGAACAGATGCCAGTCGGTCATGATTTCGAATTGATAAAGGCAAGAGATATCCCGGAATTGCATAGTAGGGCTGAACTCTATCGACACCGCAAGACCGGTGCCGAAGTCCTGTCAATCAGCAACAGTGACGAAAACAAAGTGTTCGGCATTACTTTCCGCACTCCTCCTGCCGACGAAACCGGTGTAGCTCATATCCTCGAGCACTCAGTCCTCTGCGGCTCCCGCAAGTACCCAGTAAAGGAGCCTTTCGTCGAACTCCTCAAAGGATCTCTACAGACGTTTCTCAACGCTTTCACCTATCCCGACAAGACCTGTTACCCGGTGGCCAGTCAAAACCTGCAGGATTTCTATAATCTCATCGATGTTTACCTCGATGCCGTGTTCTACCCTCTGTTGACGCCCTATACTCTTGCTCAGGAAGGATGGCACTATGAACTGGAAGATTCGGGGCAGGCTTTACAATATAAAGGCGTAGTTTTCAGTGAAATGAAAGGAGCCTATTCATCAGCTGATCGAGTACTTCTCGAGTACAGCCAGCAGTCTCTCTTCCCTAACAACTCCTACGGCCTCGACTCTGGCGGCAATCCGAGACATATCCCTGAACTCACTTTTGCAGACTTTGTAAACTTTCATAGAAAGTACTACCACCCGTCCAACTCGCGCATCTTTTTCTATGGCGACGATGATCCACTTAAACGTTTGGCCCTTGTCAATGAATATCTTGATGACTTTGAGGCTGCCAGGATTGACTCTGCTGTGGCGCCGCAGCCGCGGTTCGATCAGCCACGCCGGATTAGACGGCCCTTTGCTGTGAGCCCAGACGAAAAGTCCAGGCCGAAAGGGATGGTCACAGTCAACTGGCTTCTTACGGAGCCAACTGACGTTGAAATGGCCCTGAGTTTTCGCATTCTGAACCACGCTCTCCTGGGTATGCCGGCATCACCACTGCGAAAGGCTCTTATCGACTCCGGCCTGGGAGAAGACCTGGCTGGTATAGGGCTGGAGGACGAACTGCGGCAGATGTATTTTTCCACTGGCCTCAAAGGCATTGCAGTGGATGATGCCGAACGGGTGGAAGAGTTGATCCTGGAGACCCTCTCTGATCTCGCCGAGCACGGCTTTGATCCCCTCACGGTGGAGGCGGCATTCAATACCATCGAATTCAGGCTCAGGGAAAACAACCCCGGTCATTATCCCAGGGGTCTGGTGCTCATGTTGCGCGCCCTGACCACCTGGCTATACGATGGTGACCCCCTGGCAGCGCTCGCCTTCGAACAGCCGCTGGCACGCCTAAAGAGGAAAAATGAATCTGTCAGGGGCTATCTGGAAGAGCTGCTGCAGCAGTACTTCCTGGAGAACTTGCATCGCACCACAGTGATCCTCGAGCCTGACCCAGAGCTCCATGTCAGGGAAGCTACAGAAGAACGGCAGCGATTGAGCAGCATTCAAGCATCCATGACACCGGAACAAATCAGGGAAATCAAGGAAACAGCAGACAAGCTCAGACAACTGCAACAAACACCCGATCCTCCGGAAGCTCTCGCCGCCATCCCCAGGTTGAAGCTTTCGGATCTGGACAGGCACAACAAAATTATCCCTCTCTCTGTGTTTCAAGAAAATGGTGCCAGAATCCTCTACCACGACCTGGAAACCAATGGCATTCTCTATGTTGATGTGGGCTTTGACCTGCACAGCTTGCCACAAGAGTATCTGCCGTACGTACCGCTTTTTGGCCGCGCCCTGCTCGAGATTGGTACGGACAGGGAGGACTTCGTTACCCTATCCCAGAGAATAAGCAGTAAGACAGGCGGCATTCACCCCGAATCTTTAACCACGGCTGTCAAGGGGGCGCCCACCTGTGCTGCCTGGCTTTTTCTGCGCGGCAAGGCAGTACAGTCCAGATGTGGTGACCTTCTTTCTATACTTCAGGATGTTCTGCTGACGGTAAAGCTCGACAACAGGGAGAGGTTTCGCCAGATGGTCCTGGAAGAAAAGGCCAGACGCGAACAGCGGCTAGTGCCGGAAGGCCACAGGTTTGTCAACCTGCGGCTGCAGGCCCATTTTGCCGAGGCTGGCTGGGCTGCAGAGCAAATCAAGGGCGTGAGCTATCTCTTTTTTCTGCGGCGTCTAGCCAGCCAGGTAGATGAAGATTGGCCCACTGTTCTCTCCACAATGGAGCAGATGCGCCAGTGTCTGGTGAACAGAGAAGGCCTCCTTGTGAATGTGACCATCGATGGTGCCGCCTGGAAGGAAGTCGAACCGCAGCTGGCAGAGTTTATTCGTTCTCTGCCAGCTGCAAAAATGCAAGCCATGCAGTGGTCACCCGATGATCTTCCACAATACGAGGGCCTGACACTCCCGGCGCAGGTAAACTATGTGGGCAAGGGGGCAAATATCTACCAGCTGGGCTATCGTCTGCATGGTTCAGCCCAGGTCATAAGCCGCTATCTTCGCACTGCCTATTTGTGGGAGCACATCCGCGTCCAGGGCGGTGCTTACGGCGCCTTCTGCCTTTTCAACCATTTGTCTGGAGGCCTGAGCTTCATATCTTATCGCGACCCCCACATTGAACAAACTCTGCAAGTCTATGACAGGGTTGGCCACTTTCTGCGCACCACTGACCTGCACGATGATGAACTCACCAAGAGCATCATCGGCGCCATCGGTGATATGGACGTCCACCTTCTCCCCGATGCCAAAGGCTATACCTCAATGGTGAGATACCTGGCAGGAGACACGGATGCAGACCGTCAGCAAAGGCGACAAGAAGTTCTCGCCACCACAATAGCGGACTTCCGATCATTTGCAGATGTCCTTGATGAAGTAAAAGAAAAGGGTCTGGTCAAAGTGCTCGGGCCGGCAGAACAGATAGAGACAGCTGCCATAAGTAAGAGAGACTCGTTGCAAGTGGTCAAGGTCCTGTAGAAAACCTCGCCCCCTGAGCGCAGTGAAACACTAAATCCTGGAGGCTAAAGTTTCATCCGTAAAAAAGCCGCGCCTGGAAAACGCGGCTTCAGCATAGTAAGCAAATTGTACCTCAGATGGTCGTCACCCACGGTGCGACTCAGACACCTCAGGTGCCTCCATAGCCAATAGTAACCTTGTCTCCCTCCACGATCACAGGAACCAGCCTTTTGCCGCCGGAAAGCTTCAGCATCTCATCGAGCCTTGCCGAGTCGTTCTTGATATCCACATACTCGGCGCTACTGCCGTAGGCCTCACGGGCCTTGCTGGTGTAAGGTCAACCTGCTTTGCCATAAATGATTACTTTATCTGCCATAAACATACTCCTCTATCTCAGCATGTGACGCCACAAGGGCTTTGTAGCGGCTCAAAGCTTCTGCAGCCACTCTTCCAGTTCCGCCGCCTCATACTCCTCTTGCTGTACGGTAAGATCCGTACTGAGCACAAGTCCGCTGTGTTTTTTTGCCTCACTGCTTTCCAGCAGCTTCACATGTTCCTGCCGGGCGTACTTCACATCCTCGAGAGCCTTCTTGAGGGCCAGGCCAATGGACGTACTCTTGTCTATTTGCTGTGCTTCGAACCTGGGCACGATGCCATTCTCAGCCACCTCCTCAGCCAGGTGCGCCAGCTGCTTCATCTTGGTCATGGCAAAATCCATAACCCGCCAGCCAAAAATATCTTCCTGCTGGAATACCCACGAAGTACGCAGGTGCTGCAGCATCTCTGTGTACTTGCCAGCCACCAGGTCTTGAAGCTGATTGACAAATGCCTCGGGAAGTTCATTTTCCTCTCCGGGAAGTCCATTTGCCTGCTCTGGGGTGAGCTTGTCCAGCATTTTCTGGAATTTCTTGGCATGATAGGCAGACTCCCAGGCCTCCCTTTGCAGGACTCTCTTTATGTGGGGATCGTCGACTCTGTCCGCCTCACCATTGTAGTGAGGTATGAGTTTTTCCTCGTACTCAACGTAAGACTTCAGAATGGTTGTCCTGTTGGTAGGATCATGGGGGTAGGGATTGGGAACCAGATTGGGCTCTCCACCCAACCGGCCAATAATCATTCCCAACCAGTGCATGTGCCACATCTCTTCCCGACAGCGGGAGAGCAAACTGGCACCCAGCGGAGTATCCTCCCCTTCCAGATAGGCATGAATCAGATAACGCAAAATTGCTGCATGTTCGTCCGCCAGATCATTGTTCAACATTTGAATCAATTCATCATTCTTCATACTCAGCCTCCTGTCATTATGTGGAAGACTATTTTTCCTGCATCTTATTGCCAAGAGGACAACTCAGTCAAGGGGCAAACCCATAGACAACAAAACGCCAGTTCACAGGCTAAACTGGCGTTCGCTCTTCATCTCGAATAGCAAGGGAACAATGCTTCTCTCCCGGTGCTCACTCAAGCCTCATTCACACTTGCTAGCCGTCGGAGAGTTGCTGTCGTATCCAGTGCTCCAATTCTCCGCTAATACCGTAGGTCCCTTTTCTACCGCCCCACGATTTCACGATCTTTTCAACAAGATAAGAAGGGGCCTCCACCTCCCCCACTACGTCGCGGCCTCCACTGGTTTGGCGCACCAGAAAGAGCTTCACTGGTGACTCCCAGGCATCCACAGTGAAAAAGCAACTGGCGTCGTCTGCAGAACGAACAAAATCCTTGCCATGGGCCCAAGAGGAGCCCCATTCCAGGTACAGGGATACCGCCTTTTCTGAAGTCATCTCCAGATCGAGACAATTCATGATCTCTTCATTTTTCCTGATTGCTTCCATGGTCAACATCTGCATATTTCCTCTCCAGTACCCGGATAATATTCGCTCAATCAACTTTGAAAAATGCCCTGGCATTGGCGCCACAAACCGGGCACTTGTCAGGCGCTTCGTGTTCGCAGGTGTAGCCGCACACTGAACAGACATAGTAGTCAGCTTCTTCGAGATTCTCCAGATTGTCCAGAGCCTTCTGATACAATGCAGCGTGCACCTTCTCCACTTCATTGGCATAAGTGAAGGTTCTCTCTGCTGATTTGTTGCCCTCTTCCTTGGCTGCTTCAATCATCGCCGGGTACATGTTCTTGAATTCGTGTGTCTCCCCGGCAATTGCCTCCTTGAGGTTCTCAGCCGTGTTGTGGATGCCGCCCAGAGCCCGC
>JAFDGZ010000052.1 GCA_019309045.1 Deltaproteobacteria bacterium
GAATCTACCCGCTCCCAGTCAGCCAGGAACTTCTTAACTCCAACATCGGTCAGCGGGTGTTTCAGCAATTGCGATATGACCTTGAAGGGAATGGTGGCCACGTCCGCCCCCATCCTGGCTGCTTCCAATACATGCAGAGGGTTTCTGATGCTGGCCACGATCACCTCGGTTTCAAAGACGTAATTCTGGTAGATCTCCAGAATCTGTCCTACCAGTTCCATCCCCACATGGGAAATGTCGTCAAGCCTTCCCACAAAAGGGCTCACGTACGTAGCGCCGGCCTTGGCAGCCAACAGAGCCTGCAACGGTGAGAAGATCAGAGTGACATTTGTATTGATCCCTTCAGCGCTCAACAGACGCGTGGCCTTGAGTCCATAGTCAGACATGGGGATCTTGACAACCACATGTTCGTGGATGGCGGCAAGCTCCCTCGCTTCTCGCACCAGGCTGTCCACCTCGCTGCTGACAGCCTCAGCGCTCACAGGACCATTGACGATTTCACATATCTGGTAAATAAGTTTCTTGAACTCCTGCCGTCCGCGGCAGCCTTCTTTAGCAACCAGTGAAGGATTCGTTGTGACGCCATCAATCAAACCAAGCTCGCCCGCCTCCTTTATTTCTTCGAGATTGGCAGTATCAAGGAAAAATTTCATCTGTTCCCTCCCCTGGCCAGATATCTTGCGAATCACCTGTCAGTCTGATTCCTGAGATCTCTGGACTAGTGCTACTCCCTGTTGACATTGATTATTGCAAAGACCATTCCTCCAGTTAACGAAAGAGCGCCGACCCGTGGCACTCTCCAGGGAAATGAGTCCTCTGCAACGAGAATTTCGCCTGTCGGTTCACAATTGCAGCGGCTCACTGGCTGTGGTGCTTTCCTTGCTTCCCTGTTTTACCAGCTTGTTCTTTTATGAATTTCTGTTTGCATTCTTCACTGCAAAAAAAATATTCCTTACCAGCAAGATGCAGTGATACAGCCTGGGCCGGGAGCAGGTAGGTGCCGCACTCGGGATCTCTGACCATCTCTGCAGTAGTTTGAGATGCGGCTTGTTCACCTCCCGAGAATCTGCCCATGCTCTTGAAGAGTCGGTAGACAATCACGACCAACAAGATGATTGCCGCAAGTCGTATCATCGTATATCCATGAGCTCAACCCGCTGCTCCGGTGCGTCCAGGTTCTCGAGCAGCTCAGTCACAGTGTGATTGAGCAGTGGATGACGAAGCTGCGGGGCAATCTCTTTGAGAGGCAGCAGTACAAATCGGCGCTGGTGAAGACGGGGATGGGGAACCGTAAGTTCTGCTGTATCGATGACGAGCTCATCGAAAAACAGTAGATCTAGGTCTATAATACGAGGCCCCCACCTGTCTTGCCGAACTCGTCCCATATCCTTTTCAATGGCGAGCATTCGATGCAGCAACCAGTGGGCATCTTTCTGCAAGCCCAACAGGGCAACGCCGTTCACAAAAGTGGGCTGAGCCAACATGCCAACGGGGCTTGTTTGATAGAATGACGAGGTCTTTACCAAAGTTACGCCAGAGGCATTGCTGAGGGTCTCTATGGCCAGCCGGCAATTATGCAACCGATCGCCAAGATTGGAACCAAACCCGATGTAAGCCCTGTGTTCCTGCATCCTACCGAGCCCAGGCTCTATTGACCAAGCCCTTCTGCCGTGCCACGCCAATGTTGCAGCTCAGGCAACCTTATGTCTACTTGAGTCCGAGCACATGCTGCATATCGTATAACCCGGGTTCCTGAGCAACCACCCACTGAGCAGCCTTCACTGCTCCACGAGCAAAGTTGTCCCTGCTATGAGCCCGGTGAGTCAATTCGATGCGTTCACCCACGCCAGCAAAAATGATAGTGTGCTCACCAACTATGTCTCCACCCCTGATTGTCTGAATGCCAATTTCTTCAGGACGCCGCTCCCCTATGAGCCCCCGCCTCTCGAAAACCCCCACTTTGTCCAGATCTCTTCCCAGGGTGCTGGCAATTATCTGGGCAATCTTCATGGCAGTGCCACTGGGTGCATCTTTCTTATGGTGGTGATGAGCCTCGATGATCTCAATGTCAAAGCCGTCCCCAAGTATGCGGGCAATGTCGGCCACCAGTTTGAAAATCAGGTTCACCCCCATGCTCATATTTGGCGCCAGAACGCACGGTATTTCCCGGGCCAGGGACCGTATTGCTTCAATTTCTTCAGTGTCGAAGCCGGTGGTGCCGATGACCATTGGCTTTCCCGCGGCAGCTGCCTGCCGCAGGTGCAGCACTGAAGCTTCATGGAAAGTAAAATCAATAACCACATCCCCGCTGTCAATGACAGATTGGAGATCTCCAGCGACCTTGATTCCCAGCGAACCCAGGCCCAGCAATTCTCCAACGTCCTTGCCCACACTCGGGTGGTCGGCCTTCTCGAAGGCAGCTGCCAGAGAAATGGCCTCTGATTCCTGGATCGTATGGATAATTCTTCCCCCCATCCGTCCTGCCGCACCGGCCACTACTGCTTTTACCATTAGTCTCACCCCCAATCTCCATGGACTGGCAGTCCAGGCACCATAGAGGAGCAAGCAACTGCATGGCAAACGCCATACAATGAAAATGCAACTCAAAGAGCCACCTTTGACCAGATAGTTTCGAGGATCACCTCAAATCGTGCCTGGCGCCATTGCTGCCAGTCTCCCGAGTTGCAGCTTCTTTTGCCATCCATGCCTTCCAGGCCCCTGTTGTCAGACAAGACCATACGATGACAACATTTGGCGCAGCTTGTCTCGATTAGCCTGCGTCATACCCGCCAGGGGCAGTCTGACTTCTCCAGAGGAAATCTTGCCCATCATCTCCAGGGCGACCTTTACCGGAGCCGGATTGGTTTCCAGGAACATGGCATGACACAGGGGCAGCAGCCTGTAGTACAGCTCCCGACCCTTATCAAAGTCGCCGGCCAGCAGCAGGTTGCACAGTTCAGCCATTTCTGCCGGCACCAGGTTGGACACCACACAGATAACGCCCTTGCCTCCTACCGCCATGAGTGGATAGGTGAGGTAGTCCTCCCCGGAAACCACATTGAGACTGTCACCGCAAAGCCTGATAATCTCAGTGATTTGTTTCATTGAGCCGCTTGCCTCTTTGACACCGACTATGTTTTCAATTTCTGCCAAACGGGCAAAGGTCTCGGGCTCGATGTTAACAGCCGTTCTGCCGGGAATGTTGTAGATGACGATGGGAATGTCCACCTCCTCAGCCACCTTCCTGTAGTGCTGGTAGAGTCCCTCTTGCGTCGGCTTGTTGTAATAAGGGGCGATCATCAAGACGCCGTCAGCCCCCACTTGCTTTGCGTGTGCGGTAAGCCTGATTGCCTCGGCAGTATTGTTGGAGCCGGTGCCAGCAATCACTGCTGCCCTGCCCTTTACCTGTTCCACTGTAATTTCTATTACCCGCTCGTGTTCTTCGTGTGATAGAGTGGCAGATTCTCCGGTCGTGCCACAGGGCACGATGCCATGCACACCGTTTTCCAACTGGAACTCTATCAGCTGGCGCAAGCCTTCCTCGTCCACTGCACCATTTTTAAATGGCGTCACGATAGCAGTCATCACTCCCTTGAACATGGTGACCTCCTTGAGACGCGTTTGAGGGTTGCAGGAAACCTGGGGAGAAATGATGGCACACCTATTTTGAAAACTCAGAGCCGCATTTCACCCAGGAAGAATTACGACATTAGTTGAAGGTGCTGCAGAGATTCTATTGCAAGTCGTCCCTCATAGACAAGGGCGGCTTCCCCTTCCAGATACACGGTTTCTGGTAGATCTGCAGCGGCTTCGAAATGAATAGTTAGAACCTCACCGCTGCGAACGTGGATGTCTGTGGGAGGTTGGCTCAATCCTTTGGCAGCAGCCACCAGGGCAGCAGCGGCAGCGCCTGTACCGCAGGCAAGGGTCTCTCCTTCTACGCCCCGCTCATAGGTGCGAATCCTCACACTTCCGTCATTGCCCAGGGCAATGAAGTTCACATTGGTGCCTGCAGGCATGGAGCGCTGATGATAGCGAATCTCCCTTCCCATCTCCTCCACATCTATTCTTTCCAGAGCATCCTGGCTGTCAACAAGCAAGACTGCGTGGGGCACCCCGGTGTTTACCCTGTGGACTGTCACGGTGCCCTGTTTCAGCTCCAGGGATTCATCGAGAACCAGCTCTCGAGGCTGGGTGATCTGCAGTTTAACCCTCTGTTCCAGCACCTCGGCTCGAATGATACCGGCCGCAGTCCTGAACGACAGTACTCGACCACTGATGCCAAGCATATATGCCAGCCGCGCTGCACAGCGACCGCCGTTGCCGCACATTTCCGCACTGCTGCCGTCAGCATTGTAAAACTGCCAGCGGAAATCAACCTCCTCGTCATTCTCGATGAGAATAAGGCCGTCCGCCCCAACCGAGAGCTTGCGCCGGCAAATGCTGCGCGCAAGCTCCGAAGCCTTGTCAGCCGCTATCTTGCCGCTTCGATTGTCAATGAGAACAAAATCATTGCCGCTGCCGCTCATTTTGTAAAAGATGATATCTGTGATCATTGTCATAGCTAGCCAAGGAATTCGGGTAAAGTTTCACCTCTTACGAGATCAGCCACTGTTTCACGGCAGCGAATGGTAGCAAACTCATCATCTTTGACCATGACCTCGGGCGGCCGCGGCCGTGAATTGTAGTTGGAGGCCATGACAAAGCCATAGGCACCAGCACTCATCACTGCCAGGAGATCTCCAGGTTCTGGCTCCACGAGCTCCCTGTCCTTCGCCAGAAAATCTCCCGTCTCGCAGATTGGTCCCACCACGTCCACTCTCACTCGAGGCCGCTGCTTTTTGCTTACAGGTTGGATCTGGTGGTATGAGTCATACAAGCTGGGACGCACGAGATCATTCATGCCAGCATCAACAATAACAAAGCGTTTGACAGAGGTCTGCTTCGTATAGAGAACCCTGGTTACCAGCACCCCGGCGTTTCCCACGATAACGCGGCCAGGTTCAAAAATCAACCGACAATCAAGGCCCAGCAACCCCTGTCCCAGGGCCCGAGCGTATTCTCTGGGGTGAGGAGGCTCTTCATCCGCGTAGGTGATGCCCAGTCCACCACCCAGATCCAGATAGCGAATATGAATACCGAAGCGTGCGAGTCTCTCCACCAGATCTCTCAGTCTGCCAAGAGCATCAACAAAAGGTGAAATCTCTGTCACTTGCGAACCAATATGACAATCTACCCCGACTATCTCTACGTGAGACAGAGACTTGGCCTCGAGATACTGCGCTTCAGCAGAATCGAAGTCGATGCCGAACTTGTTCTGTTTCAATCCTGTAGCAATGTAAGGATGGGTCCTGGGATCAACGTCGGGATTCACCCGAATTGCCACCGGAGCCCGGCAGCCGAGACGTCGAGCACAGGAATTGACCGCCGCCATTTCCTGGGCTGATTCAACGTTGAACATAAGAATACCCTGCTCCAGGGCAAAAGTAATCTCCTCTTCAGTCTTGCCTACGCCGGAGAAGACAATCTTTTCAGGCGCCACACCTGCCTGCAGGGCACGGTAAAGTTCGCCGCCGGAGACAATATCCATGCCAGCCCCAAGAGAGGCAAAGAGCCGCAGTACAGCAATATTCGAACAGGACTTCACGGAAAAACAGGTGAGGTGATCCACGTCTGCAAAGGCATCGTCAAAGGCAACAAAGTGACGGCTGAGAGTTGCGTGGCTGTAACAGTAAAATGGCGTACCCACCTCTGCAGCAATGGCCTCCAGAGAAACATTCTCGCAAAACAGGCGGTCGTTGCGGTAATGAAAATGATGCATTGGTTCACCTAGGCAAATTGAAAACTTTTCACATGCTTGGCCACTGCGGTATTGCCCTGGCAGTCACTACTGCTGCAGGAAATGATCTTTTCTAGTCTGGCTGGGCATAGCCGCCTACCACGTCCGGCGTGGACTGTCAGGGACGGCAGCCAGATCAGACGGCGACCTTCAAGGCCCAGGTTTGGCAGTTGATCAAGGCGATAGATTTTTATGGAAAAAGCCTCTCCTCCCAAGTCAAATCCACAAGACTGCTACTCTATGAGCATTGTTGAACTGCATTTTCAACTATAGCAGAGGCCGCTGTCTCTTTCAGTAGCTGACAAGTTGGCAGATCTTCATTCCTGTGGACCAGGCTCTATCACTGTGCGATTCCAGGGCATGCTGCCCAGCCTGAAGCAGCTGCCAGTCGCAAACCAGTCTTTTCACCGCAGTGATGACAGGGTGCAGCCAAGCGTGCATCATTTTTCGGCGGCCTGGGCGGGCCTTTCCTGCCGCAGCCAGGAGTGACAAACATGAGCAGCAACACCACAATCAGCGAAAGTTTTATCTGTTTGCCCATCTTTTTCACATCTGCAGCTCCTTCTCTGCCTGCAGGATGGCTCGCTCCACCTCAGCCTGAGCTGTTCCTCCTGGTATATGACGGCTGTCTGCTGAACGTTTGGCATTCAGAGCAGCCAGAAGATCTTCTTCGAACACTTTACTGAAGGAGGTCCATTCTTCACGACTGAGGTCCTCGAGATTTTTCTGCTGCTCGAGGCAGTACTGCACGATCTCACCCACTTTTCGATGGGCTATTCGGAAGGGCATGCCTCGCTTGACCAGATACTCTGCCACATCGGTGGCCAGAGTGAACCCCCTCGAGGCCATCTCCTGCAATCGTACAGAATTGACCTTCACATTCTCCAGAATTCTCGCCATAACCTGTAGACATTGCCTCACCGTATCCACAGTGTCAAAAAGCGGCTCTTTGTCTTCCTGTAAATCGCGATTATAGGCCAGCGGCAGTCCTTTCATCATGGTCAGCAGGGAAATCAGGTTGCCAAACACCCGGCCGCTCTTGCCGCGAATCAGTTCAGGTACGTCAGGATTTTTCTTCTGCGGCATAATACTGGAGCCTGTACAGAAGGCGTCGCCAATCTCCAGGTAGCCAAACTCTGTGGAGCTCCACAAAATGAGTTCTTCGGAGAGTCTGCTCAGGTGCATCATGATCAGTGCTGCTGCCGAGACATACTCAATGATGAAATCCCGATCGCTCACCGCATCGATGCTATTGCGACTAATCTCTGGAAAACCCAGGAGTTCAGCAGTCATCTCTCTGTCTATGGGCAGAGATGTACCCGCAAGAGCAGCACTACCCAGAGGTGAAACATTGACTCGCTCTAGACACGAAAGCAGACGCTGTCGATCACGCCGAAACATTTCGTAGTAGGCCAGCAGATGGTGGGAAAAGAGGACGGGCTGCGCATGCTGCAGATGAGTAAATCCCGGCATGACAACGCCCAGATGTTCTTTGGCAAGCGCGATCAGACTCCACTGCAAATCTCGCAGATCATGATTTGTATGTTCTATTTCCTCTCTGAGAAAAAGTCGGACATCCAGTGCTATCTGGTCGTTGCGACTGCGGCCGCTGTGAAGCTTTCCCCCTATTTCACCTACTTTTTCGATGAGGCGCTGCTCAACAGCCATGTGCACATCTTCGTGCGACTCGTCCAGCACGAAGGTGCCATGCTCAATCTCCCTGCTGATCTCAGCCAACCCTTCGATAAGGGCGTCTGCCTCCTCTTCGGTCAGCAACCCCTGTCGGGCCAACATTTTACAGTGCGCCAGACTGCCCTGGATGTCATAGCTGTACAACCGCCTATCAAAATGAATAGATGAGGTGAAATGCTCGACAATTTGGTTGATAGGCTCCCGCAGTCGGCCCTTCCACAATTTCGTCACCTTCCTGCTCCTGCAAATTCTGGACTTCCTCGCTTTACCCCTTCCTGTTAGCCATCGAGCAGCAGCCTCGTCCCCGGGACGCCTGGCCAATCACTGTGCAGCCATCATGAGTCGATCAATCGCTGCAGCCGCAACCGCAGGCCCTGCAGTTTAATAAAGCCGTCTGCCAGAGATTGATCGTAGACATCATCCTCTTCAAAAGTGGCATACTGTGGTTGGTAGAGAGATCTGGCAGACCTTCTGCCCACCACCTGACAGGACCCCTTGTAAAGCTTGACTCGCGCCCTGCCCCAGACATTTGCCTGGGCGGCATCCATGGTCTGCTGCAGCAGCCGCATTTCAGGTGAAAACCAGAAGCCATTGTACACCAGCCTGGCGTACTGTGGTATGAGACTATCGCGAAGATGCATGACCTCGCGATCCATAGTAATGGATTCTACCGCCTGATGAGCCACCCGCAAGATGGTTCCGCCCGGAGTTTCATAGACTCCCCTGCTCTTCATTCCTACAAAGCGGTTCTCAACCAGATCTACTCGGCCAATGCCATGTCTTCCCCCCAGGGTATTCAAACGACTGAGAAGAGCGGCGCCAGTTAATCGTTCGCCGTCCACAGCCACTGGATCGCCCCTCTCAAAGTCGATCTCCACATAGGCGGGTTTGTCGGGTGCCTTCTCGGGCGCCACAGTGAGCACAAACATCTCAGGATCGGGTTCACGCCATGGGTCCTCCAGGATGCCTCCCTCGAAGGAAATATGCAGGAGATTGCGATCCACGCTGTAAGGCTTCTCTAGAGTCGCAGGCACAGGTATGCCGTGCGACTCGGCAAATTGCAGCAGCTCCCTTCGAGACCTCAGGTCCCACTGCCGCCAGGGTGCAATGCATTTCAACCTCGGGTTGAGCGCGGCATAGGTCAGCTCAAAGCGCACCTGGTCGTTGCCCTTGCCTGTGGCGCCATGACTTACGGCATCCGCTCCCTCGCCGGCAGCAATTTCCACCTGCTCTTTGGCGATCAGCGGCCTGGCCAGAGAGGTGCCCAGCAGGTAGTGGCTCTCATAAATGGCATTTGCCCTGAAGGCGGGGAAGACAAAGTCCCGGACGAATTCCTCTTTGAGATCCTTGATAACCACCTTGCTCGCCCCGGTGGCCAGGGCTTTCTCCCTGACTTCTTCCAGTTCTTCTCCCTGCCCGAGATCGGCGGCAAAGGCAATAACCTCACAACCGTAAGTCTCTATCAACCATCTGAGGATTATGGAAGTATCGAGACCTCCTGAATACGCCAGCACAATCTTTTTTACTTCTTCAGACAATCTCTTCCTCCTGCGTCCGTTCTTTTGCCGAGGCGGTCCACCTGTTCAAGCCGCTTGCGGATACAGTACTATCCTCGCAACAGCCACTCCAGAAGAGCTCTCTGGAAATGAAGACGATTCTCGGCCTGATCCCATACTACCGAGTGCGGTCCATCCATAACAGCGTCTGTGATCTCTTCCCCCCTGTGAGCTGGAAGACAGTGCATCACTATAACGTCCGCCTTCGCATGCGCCAGCAAACTTTTGTTTATCTGGTAGTCACGAAAAACAGCCAGACGTCTGTCGCGCTCTTCTTCCTGTCCCATGCTGATCCAGACATCTGTATTGACTACATCAGCAGCTGCGACCGCTTCCACTGGATCTGCCACCATCTCTATAGGATACGGCGCTGTCTTCTCAGCCTTCTCCTTTATTTCCCTGCGCGGCTCATATCCTGGCGGACAGGCCATAACCAGCTGGAATGGAATACGCGCCGCAGCATTGATCCATGAGTGCGCCACGTTGTTGCCGTCCCCAACCCAGGCAATGCGCAGCTCACGATAATCTCCCTTTTTCTCTTGAATCGTCAGTAGATCACTCAACACCTGACAGGGGTGGTACAGATCAGTCAAGGCATTTATGACCGGGATGGTCGCATGATGGGCGAGCTCCTGCAGGGCAGCATCGGAAAATGTCCGCACCGCCAGCACATCAATGTAACGCGACAACACCCGGGCCGTATCAGCAAGTGTTTCCTGACGAGAAAGCTGGGTCTCGCGAGAAGTCAACACCAGCACCTGGCCCCCAAGCTGGTACATGGCCACCTCGAAAGAAACCCTGGTTCTGGTGGAGGGTTTATCGAACAGCAGGGCCAGGGTCCTGCCGGCGAGCGTCCTGTCGAGCTCGCCCTGCTGCCAGGCTTTCTTGAGAAGAGCAGCCTGCCGCAGCAGGCCGTCTATCTCTTCACTGCTGAGATCAAGTATGGTGAGAAGATCTCTTTTCATGCCATTGCGCTCCCCACTCAATGCCGAGGCAACCTCATCCTGCCAGCGAGAACACCTCGTCCAGTGCTTCCACTAGTCTGTCAATATCTGTGGAGGTGATGAGCAGCGGCGGCACAAAGCGAAGCACTCTGTCCGCCGTGCAGTTTATGAGAAAACCCCTCTCCTGACACCTTTGCACAATTGTCTGCCCGGGGATATCGAGTTCGAGGCCGACAATGAGACCTCGCCCACGCACATCCTTGATAAAAGCGTAGCGTTGCTGCAGTTGCTGGAGCTGTTCCAGAAAGTACCCTCCCTGCTCCTGCACAGAAGAAAGCAGCTCCTCCTGGTTCACCCTTGCCAGTACCTGGCAGGCCACTGCACACACCAGCGGTGTGCCGCCAAAGGTGGAGGCATGACTGCCACGAGTAAAAGAGTTGGCAACCTCCCCGACAGCAAGCATTGCCCCGATGGGAAGACCATTGGCCAGAGCTTTTGCCAGTGTCATGATGTCGGGCGCCACCTGCTCATGCTGGTAGCAAAATAGCATACCAGTCCGCCCCATACCCACCTGTATCTCATCATAAATCAGCAGAAGATCGTTTTCCTTACAGAGCTGTCTGAGGCCGGCGAGGTAGCCTGCAGAAGGCAAGCGCACGCCACCTTCCCCCTGTATCGGCTCCACCAGGATTGCACAAACTGTTTCATCGATGGCTGCGGCTGCTGCACTGAGATCATTGAACTGCACATGGCGGAAGCCTGGCAGCAGAGGCTCGAAGCCTTTGTGGATCTTTTCCTGACCAGTAGCGGAAATAGCAGCCATGGTACGGCCGTGGAAGGAACCTTCCATGGCGATAATGGTGTAACGGTCTTTACCAAAGTGGTCGCGAGAATACTTGCGGGCCAGCTTGATGGCAGCCTCGATTGCCTCAGCGCCGCTGTTGCAGAAAAAGACTTTGTCCGCAAAGCTCACCCTGGTGAGGGCTTCGGCCAGCTCTACTTGCGGCTGCGTATAAAAGAGGTTGGATACGTGCACAAGTTGCTGAGCCTGATTGTACAGCACATCTGCCAGTCCAGGAGGACAGTGTCCAAGATTGCACACTGCGATGCCGGCAATAAAATCGACATACTCCCTGCCTTCCATGTCATAGAGAAGGCAGCCTCTGCCTCGACTGATGGCAAGGTTATAGCGGCTATAGGTGTCGCATATATGCGCTCTCGACCTCTCCAGAAGTTCTCTACTATCCATGCAACACTCTCCATCGGACAAAGGTTTTACTTCAACCGTTTTTGCGAAAGCCCTCTTCAACCTCTCCGGTAATTTCAGTGCCCACACCTCGATCCATGAAGATCTCCAGCAGCAGGGCGTGTTCAATTCTGCCGTCAATGATGTGTGCCTTGGCAACCCCTCCCTTTACGGCCTCCACAGCGCATTTGACCTTTGGGATCATGCCGCCGCCGAGAACTCCCTTTTCTAACAGTTCGCTGGCCTCGGCCACGCTCATGCTGGAAATCAACTCGCCGCTGGCATCGAGCACTCCTGGCACATCTGTGAGCAGGATCAGCTTGCAGGCCTGCAGGGCCGTTGCCACTTTTCCCGCCACCAGGTCGGCATTGATATTGTAAGTCTGGCCATGCTCATCAACGCCAACCGGGGCAATTATGGGTATAAAGCGGCTCGCCTCGAGGGTCTGAATGATCTCGGGCTGCACGTGGTCAACCTGGCCAACCATGCCGAGATCAATGAGTTCAGGCGGCTTGTCGTTCTTGTGATTGCTGTACAGATGCAGCTTGCTTGCCTTGATCAGTCGACCGTCCTTGCCGCTCAAGCCCACTGCCTGCCCCCCCTGCTGGTTGATAAGGGCAACTATTTCCTTGTTCACCTTGCCCACCAGCACCATTTCCACCACATCCATGGTCTCTGAATCAGTAATTCGCATGCCCTGGCGAAATTCAGACTTCTTGCCGAGCCGTTCCAGAGTCTTGCCGATCTGGGGCCCGCCGCCGTGGACCACAATTGGATTGATGCCAATGTACTTCAGCAGCACAATGTCCTGGGCAAAGCAACGTTTGAGCTGGTCCTGCACCATGGCGCTGCCACCGTATTTGACTACCACGTTTTTTTGATAGAATTCCCTGATGTACGGCAGAGCTTCTATGAGTACGCTTGCCTTTTCTATCTGCACGTCCATGTTTCACTCTTGCCTGACGGCTACCCCTTTCTCTTATTTAGATTCCAACTTCGCTGGCGGCCCCATTTTCAGAAAAACAGAGGCAACAACTTGTCCAGCCCTACAGAATATAGCGGCTCAGATCCTCGTCCTTGACGATGTCACTGAGTCTTTGCCGCACGTATTCTCTGCTAATGACAATGCGTTGTCCCTTCAAATCTGTGGCATTGAAAGAGACCTCGTCGAGAAGCTTCTCCATTACCGTGTGCAGCCTGCGAGCACCAATGTTTTCGGTGCGGCTGTTCACTTCATAGGCTATCTCTGCCACTTCTTCAATTGCTTCATCTTCGAAGACCAGTTCTATTCCTTCAGTAGCCATAAGGGCTTCATATTGAGTGGTAAGGGCATTCTCGGGTTCTTTGAGAATGAGGACAAAATCTTCCTTGCTCAAAGGATCGAGCTCCACCCGAATAGGAAAACGACCCTGAAATTCCGGGATCAGATCCGAAGGCTTGCTGGTGTGAAAAGCACCTGAGGCGATAAACAGGATGTGATCCGTGCGAACCATGCCGTATTTGGTGTTGACTGTACACCCTTCCACAATGGGCAGCAGGTCTCGCTGGACGCCTTCCCGTGACACATCAGGCCCGTGCGTGGCTTCTCGAGAGGTAATCTTATCAATTTCATCCAGAAAGATAATGCCCGAGTGTTCCACTCTTTCGATAGCCATTTTCACTACTTTGTCCATATCGATGAGACGCTGCGATTCCTCCTGGGTCAAAATTTCCAGGGCCTCCGGCACCTTGACCTTGCGTCGTTTGGTCCGCCGCGGCAGCATGCTGTTCATGATCTCCCGCAAATTCACATCCATCTCCTCCAGCCCTGCCCCGGAGAAGATTTCCACTACTGGATAGGAGCGGTCGGTTACTTCCAGATCAACATAGCGATCGTTGAGCCGTCCCTGTCGCAGCATGGTGCGCAGCTTCTCTCTGGTGGACCTCTGATCCTGCGTTTGGAGAGCCTCTGTTGTACCGGACTCTGTGGCAAGCTCTTCGTCCCTGCTTCTTGATGGCAGCAAGATATCGAGAACTTTCTCCTCGGCAATCTCCTCAGCCTTGGCGATCACGGCCTGCTGTTCCTCAGCCTTCACCATATTCACTGCCAGTTCCGTCAGATCCCTGAGCATTGACTCCACGTCCCGCCCCACGTAGCCAACCTCGGTAAACTTGGAGGCCTCGATCTTGAGAAATGGCGATTCCGCAAGTTTGGCCAGCCGTCTAGCAATTTCTGTCTTGCCAACTCCGGTGGGACCAATCATAATGATGTTCTTGGGAGCGATCTCGTCGCGCAAATGTTCCGGCACCTGCTGCCGCCGCCAGCGATTGCGCAGGGCAATGGCCACGGATCTCTTGGCGTCTCGTTGGCCGATGATATACTTGTCCAGCTCTCGAACTATCTCAGGGGGGGTGAGATTTCTCATCTTTTCTCCGCAAGCTCCTCCAAAACAAACTCCTCATTGGTGTAAATGCACAGTGAAGCGGCTATCTTCATGGCAGCCATGGCAATGGCACGGGCATCCATGTCCGTCTGCCCGGCAAGCGCCCTGGCTGCTGCCAAAGCATAGCCCCCTCCGGAGCCGATGGCAAGCAAGCCGTCGTCAGGCTCAATTACATCCCCTGTGCCGGAGATTATTAAACAGTTCTGCGAGTCGACCGCAGCGAGAAGAGCTTCCAGCCTACGCAGCGTTCTGTCGGTGCGCCAGTCTTTGGCCAATTCCACTGCAGCTCTGCGCAAGTTGCCGTTATATTGCTCCAGCTTGTTCTCCAGCCGCTCGAACAGGGTAAGTGCATCAGCAGTAGTGCCGGCAAAACCGGCAATGACCTTGCCGTGATAGAGGCGCCTGACTTTCTTGGCCCGATGTTTCATGACCATATCGCCCAGGCTCACCTGACCGTCACCGGCCACCACGGTCTGCCCCTTGTGACGAACCACCAGGATAGTAGTACCTGTTATGCGCATGCCTTTTCTGCCCCCTGTATTCACCATTCGATAAGGCCTCTTCTAATGAATGGCAGCCTGCTATTTTTCTTTGTTCTGCTCAACGTCGACCCCAGCAGAGGGTTTGCCGCTGCGAGGATGAGCCTTGTCGTAAACTGCCATCAGCTTGTCTACACTCAAGTGAGTATAACGTTGAGTGGTGGACAGACTGGCGTGTCCCAACATTTCTTGCACAGCCCGCAGGTCTGCCCCCGCATCGAGTAGATGGGTGGCGAAACTGTGGCGCAGCCCGTGCGGACTCACGGCTCTGGCCAACCTCCCCTCAATCAGGTATTTCTTGAGCATCCTGGCAACGCTTCTAGCAGTCAACCGACCGCCTCGATAGTTCAGGAATAGTGCCAGCTGCTCCTCACCAGCGACACATAATTCGTGCCGCTTTTCAAGGTAGCGCTGCAGGGCTTCCAGGGCTTTGCTGCCCACCGGAACGATACGCTCCTTGCCGCCCTTTCCCATAACCTTGACGATGCCCAGGTCGAAATCTACACTGTCAAGATTCAGCGAGGTCAATTCGCTTGCCCGTAAACCTGACGAGTACAGCAGCTCCAATATAGCCACATCACGGCAGCCAAGAGTAGTGTGTGCATCAGGAGCATTGAGGAGCTGAAATGTTTCGTCAACTTGAAGAAAAGGTGGAATCTTCCTTCCTACTCTGGGTGACGACACCAGGGCCGCTGGATTGGTTTGCAGCACTCCTTTTTTGGACAAATATGAGAAAAAAGACCGCAGCGTTGAAAGTTTCCTGGCAGCAGAACTTCGGGCATTGTCTCGGTGCAAGGCTGCCAGATAGGTCCTGATGTCAAGATGGCTGATGTCCTGCAACGTATATTTCCGTACCCCGCCTTTTGAAGAAGCACCCCTCGCCTTTATAAAGTTGACAAACTGGTTCAGGTCGCTGGAGTAGTTCCTCAAAGTGTGAGGTGAACAGCTCTTCTCGAGTCGCAGATAGTCCAGAAAGTCCTCAACCGCACGCCGCATTGCTTGTTCCCATATAACTTGTTGAAATTCTGTTTATTAGCACAGTACTCTCATGATAATCAATTGAAAAGTCCAGTAAACTTTTTCTTGACTTTAATTTCTCCGCTGAGGTAAGTTCACGTGTTACATTTCCTTGGACATGCGAGAGATGAAAACAGTGGTTTCTGAGCCATGTCCTTCAGGTCCACAAGCCGCCGCTGCTGTCTGAAAGCACGCTGAAAAAAGAGGGAACTTCCATGAGTAAAGGTGTAGAAAATTTGAGAACTGTAGGTATTATCGCCCACGGTGGCGCAGGGAAAACCACTCTGGCAGAGGCCCTGGTTTACACCGCTGGTGCCAGCAAGAGGCTGGGCAAAGTTGATGACGGCACCTCTTTTCTTGACTTCGAACCAGAAGAAATATCTCGGCAGATCACCATCAGCTCTGCCTTCTGCACATTTGCCTGGCAAAAGAAGGATGTGACTTTGATTGATACCCCCGGCGATTTCAATTTTCTCGCCGACACCTACACCTGCCTCCATGGTGCTGATGGAGCCCTGGTAGTGATCGATGCAATCGACGGCGTCAAAGTACAAACAGAGAAAGTCTGGGAATTCACGGACGAACTCGAACTTCCCCGGGTGGTATTTATCAACAAGATGGATCGGGATCGCGCCGACTTTCAAAAGGTAGTTGCCGAGATCAAAGAGATCTTCGGCAGTCATGCCACTCCCGTGCAGTTGCCCATAGGCTCTGCAGAATCATTCAGCGGAGTAGTTGATCTGCTTGCAGGCAAGGCCTACAAATTTGCCGAGGATGCCAGCGGCAAAATCAGCCAGGTGGACATCCCCACAGAGCTTGCCGACCTTTTCGAATCTCAGCGAGAGGAATTGATCGACCGCATAGCAGAATCCGACGATGAGCTGCTGGAGCGTTACCTGGAGGGTGAAACTCTATCTAGCAAAGAATTGCTGAATGGCCTGCGGCAAGGTTGCCTTTCCAGCACTATTATTCCTATTGCCTGTGGATCAGCGGCCAAAAACATGGGCTCCAGGCTGCTGTTGGATCTCATCGTAGGTTGTCTACCGAACCCTGTAGACCGCGGCGAAGTAAAAGGACGCAATCCAAAAGATGACAGTGAAGAGTCACGAAAACCCGATCCCACAGAGCCCTTCAGCGGCCAGGTTATCAAGACAGTCAGCGATCCATACGCGGGCAGATTGAGCATCATCAGGATATTCTCCGGCACAATGCACCCCGACAGTACGGTGCTCAACTCCAGCAAACAGGTGAAAGAACGTTATGGCTCCCTTTTTCTCATGCAGGGAAAAAACCAGAAGGCTATTGAAAAGGCACTCCCTGGACAAATAGTCTCGGTGGCAAAACTCAAGGAAACACTTACAGGTGATTCCTTATGCGATGAAAAGAAGCCCATAGTGTATCCTCCGCCCAGGGCCATAGAGCCAATCGTCTCTATGGCAGTGCAGCCCAAGAGCAAGGGCGATGAGGACAAGATTTTCAGTTCTCTGGCAAGACTCATGGAGGAAGATCCCACCCTGAAAGTGCACAGAGAAGACCAGACTCGAGAGACTATCCTTTCGGGCATGGGAGAGATTCATATTGAAGCTTCCATGGAGAAACTCAAGCGCAAATTTGGCGTGGAAGTGAAGCTGTCGCCTCCAAAAGTCCCCTACCTTGAAACGATCAAGAAGCCTGTTACCGGCGTCATCTATCGCCACAAGAAGCAGACTGGCGGCCGGGGGCAATTTGCCGAGGTGCACTTTGACATTTCACCGCTGGAGCGAGGCAAAGGCTTCGAGTTCGAAGAAGCACTGGTGGGCATGAATGTGCCGCGAAGCTTTGTGCCAGCTGTTGAGAAAGGAATCAGTGAAGCTATGACTGCCGGGGTACTGGCTGGATATCCGGTGGTAGACTTCAAGATACGCTTCTACGATGGCAAATCCCATGAGGTGGATTCCTCGGAAATGGCATTCAAAATAGCCGCCTCCATGTGTTTCAAGAAAGGTATTACAGACGCCCAGCCCGTTCTCCTGGAGCCAATCATGGAAGTCGAAGTCACGGTGCCGGATGATTGTATGGGCGATGTGATGGGCGATCTCAATGCCAGAAGAGGCAAGGTGCTCGGCATGGACTCCAAGGGGAAAAACCAGATTGTCAAGGCTCATGTTCCCATGGCTGAAATGTTGCGCTATGCACCTGATCTGAGGTCAATGACGGGCGGCAGAGGCATGTTCACCATGAAGTTTTCCCATTACGAGGAAGTGCCGGCACACCTGCAAGAGCAGGTCATCGCAGATGCTCGCAAGCAAAAAGAAGAGTAGGAGAATACACTTTTCTGCTACGCCAGGGGGATATAACGATGGCAGGATCCGAGGAAAAAACGGATGCCCAGCGAAGACCTTCCCAGGAGACCTGGCAGGGCGGCGAACGAAATGACTCACTGGAAGTGAAAGTCCGGCAAGCAACAAGTGCCGACAGGACAAAGCGCACTGCTCTGCTCAAAGACCATGAGGAGGCTGTGCTCAAGGCCCTGTTGGAAAATCCAGAAATTACTGAAATGGAAATTTTGAGCATCGCCAGCAATCCGGCAGCAACGGCGGCGGTGCTCACGACAATCTCTGAAAATCAACAGTGGATGAAGAATTACCAGGTGAGAGTCGCTCTTGTCCGCAACCCCAGGACACCAGTCTCAATAGCACAAAGAGTCGTGGGAACCCTGCACACTGTTGATCTGAAGAGAGTGGTGGCAAGCGGCGGCCTGGACAGCTCCATAATTGAAAGTGCCCGGCAGCATCTGAGCAACCTCGAGACACAGCAGGAAGCAAAGACCGGCAAGACTGTTTTCCAGAAAATAAAAGAAATGTCAGTGCCTGAAAGGCTCAATCTAGCCATGTCTGGCGACAAGGAGGCGCGTTCTCTCCTCATCAAGGACTCAGACAAGAAGGTGCAGGAAGCTGTTCTCGAGAACCCGCGGATTACTGAAACCGAGATAGTAACTATTGCCAATACCAGAACAGCCAGTGAAGAGGTGCTGCGGAAGATCTGTACCAACCGCCAGTGGATGAAGAACTATCGCGTCCGTTTGGGCCTGGTCAACAACCCGAAAACTCCACTCCCCATAGCGGTCAGACTCCTGAGCACCCTAATGGTCGCAGATCTCAAGCGGCTGGCCAAAAGCAAAGGTATACCTAATGTGCTGGCCCAGAGTGCACACCGCATACTCAGTCAGAAGAGGCATGGCTGAATCATAGCAGATCTGATGCCAGGAGGATTCCCTCTGGCATTGACACCCTTTGACACCCATGGATTCTACGAGCCCTGTGCCGACCGCCAGGGATTCCCTGTTTCACAGTAGAGAAAGACGAAGAATGTCATGAGAAAGGCAGCCCTGCTTACAATAAGTGATCGCTGTTCGACGGGTGAGCGGCAGGACCGCAGCGGACCGCTCCTGCGCGACATGCTTCGCAGTGAGGGCTACAATGTGGCGCATTACGAAATTCTGCCTGACGAACAGGATCTTATTGCCCTCCGTCTTCGGCAGCTTGCCGATGAATATTCCGTTGATCTGGTGGTTACCACCGGCGGCACCGGCTTGAGTCCTAGAGATGTCACTCCGGAAGCGACAACGGCAGCGGTGGACAGGCTTGTTCCCGGCATTGCCGAGGCCATGAGGAGCGCCAGCCTGGTGAAAACACGGCACGCCATGCTCTCCAGAGCTGTGGCTGGCGTACGCGGTCAAACCCTCATCATAAATCTGCCGGGAAGCGAGCGGGCGGCTAGAGAAAATCTGCAGGTTGTTTTGCCCGCCCTATCACACGCTATAGACAAAATCCAGGGCGATCCTGCTGAATGTGGCAGCGTCTAGGACACTTTACTGCCTAGATTGATCGTTCTGCTGCTGCTTCTCCTGGGCCTCCTCGGCCTCCGCTGTTTCGGCAGCCTCTTGAGTCTTCCCTTTCTTGAGTTTTTCAACCCTTTGTCGATAATGATCATCTGCAGCCTGGAAGCGCGCTTCCAGCTTTGCTGCTTTCTGAGAATTAGCGTCCGCCCTTTCAAGAAGTGTTTTTATCTGACTATCTTCAGGCCAATCGGTTCGGCCTTGTTGATGCAGCCTGTATATTTCCCTGCCCAGGGCAGCCAGAGTCTTGCCCTGCTTTGCCCTGATAAGGCGACGCTTGAATCGAACAGTCACAGTGTCAGTGTGTTTCAACAACCAGTAGCAGCAGACACAGAGGTAACGATAAAGTGTTCCTCCGAGCACACTGAGCCAACGCCAAAGTGAACCTCCTATAGACATGACCCCTCCCTTCTACGAAACTGCATTATTAAGACTGCCCAGGACTTGTTCAAGTTGTCTTCTCATTCTCACGGAGTGGCTTCCAGGCCAAAACACTCTGTTGCATTGCGGACAGCGGAAAAACCGGCTGTGAGTGTGCCAGACATATTCCGGCACTTCCGCCGCTATATCGTTCTTGTCTACAGCCCTGAGAACCCGGTTGCAAAGGAGACAACGACTAAAAAGCGCTGAGCTGCTGAACTGAAGTTCGAGATTCCGAAACACTTCAATCAATTGTTCTTGTGGGTCATTGCTACTTACAATGACGATTCTACCCTCACGGCGCCACGGCTGGGCACGTCTATCTCTGGTAAGAAGTACCCTTCCCTGGCGCAGCCCTCTTTTTATCTCCTCAGCCGTGCCCTTTCGCAGATATATTACATCATAGCCGAGCACGCGCAACCATTTTGCCAGTTTGCCCAGCATGCGGTCTGCCATAAAGCGTTTCATGCCACCTTCTCACCAGCAGAGGCAGTCAACAAGGTATGTTCTACTGCAAGTCGTTGCTTTATATTTCCCGCCTTCCTCCGGGGGACTATCTGCAGCACTAGTCCGGGGCCAGCAGCCAACAGAGAAAAAGTGTCATCTGGGCAAAATTTTGACGTCTGGAGGCAGTTTCAAACGAAAAGCCTCATCGTCTGCCGGTCCTGTGGCAAGAAACTTTTGATATCTGAGGGTAAACCTCACCTTGCTTGCCTCAAGAGTAAGTTCCATGGGATGAAAAAAACCGTCTGTCCATTTGAAATTGTCGAAACGCACCTGCAATTGCCTGCCATTCCTCCCCAAGACCTCGACACTCTTGGCCCTGGTTCCGCTCGCGTCCAGCCACACCAGTTTGGTAACACCTGCAGCCGAATTGAATAATGTGAGCAAGAGATCTCCACTCCGAGCGTCTCTCATTATCTTGGTGGCGGCAAAGTCCCTGGTGGCAAGCCTTCCTGCAAGCAGCAGCAAGGCCTCATGATCCTTCACAGGCAGCTCGAACAGTTCGAACAGGCTGTCGTCCGAACTCGTCCCGGTATATGCCTGAGATTTTCCAGGCGACCAGACTGTATAGTGCTGGCCGTCGCTGACAAAATAGAGCACAGGTTGTCCCATGCTGCTGAGCAGTTCAAGCCTCAGCAAATTCGGCATGCGGGCGGCAAGGAAAACCTTGCCGGACATGCGCTGTGAAGGGGCTATCAATTGCAAGGTACCTGCGGCTCGAAATCCTGCCAGTTCAAGATGTCGTTGCTGAAGTCTAGCAAGGATTGCGGCAGGCGAGACTTCTGCTTCTCTGAGCGTCCCTACCCTGCCGGCACAGCCCATGGCAAAAAACAACAGGACCATGGCCAGCCTGCGAATTTGCCATTTCGAAAACAAAGCTATGACTTCAACCGCCTTTCACGGAAAATAATGTACTGGTTGCCCTCTAATCAATACTACGATTTTGAACACCAGGTAACCTGTTACAACCCGGCTATACTCGTCGCCAACCACTAAACTACCCTCGTCTGTAAGACGAGGGGTTTAAGTGGGGTCGATTTGAAATCGACTATCGTCAACCACGGGCTCCCCCTCTTGCTCTTCGATATATTGTTGAATCATTTCATCTGTGATGTTGCCGGAGCTTACAGCAAGATATCCGCGAGCCCAAAGATGGCGACCCCAGAATTGCTTTTTCAAATGGTGTTCTGCGTGGGACGGTACGCCAGAAACATGTGGATATGGTCACTCGCAACTTTGCCCGAGATAATTTCTATCTCATGTTCCATGGCAATCTGTCGAAGGACATCCCGTGTTCGAATCGCCACTGGACCCGTTAACACCTTTTTGCGGTATTTTGGGATCCAAATTACATGAACCTTCAGGTCCGTTTTTGTATGGGCTCCGAGTTTATAAAGTCGCATGGCGACAATATAAACTCTTCTTCGCCTGAAGGCGAGGGGTTTCCACCATCCCCGAAAGAGACACTAA
>JAFDGZ010000053.1:0-28130 GCA_019309045.1 Deltaproteobacteria bacterium
CAGATGAAATGATACGGCAGTATATCAAAGAGCAACGCCAACCAACGTCAGCAAACGATCAGCCGAACTTGTTCGGCTCATAAAACCACCGAGCTTGCTCGGTGGTAGTTTATTCATACAATTGCATAATGTTGCCATATTCCCTGTGAAACTCGGGGTATATTTTTGCAAGCATGGAATAGTAACTTCTAATATATTCGAGCTTATCGAAAACGTGCTTCATCATATGCTTATGACAGCTGCCGCAGCTCCAGTAGTTCCATTTCTGCTGTACAGCGTAGGTCAAACATTCTTCATAAAATGGGCAGTCAGTATGTTTGTCGCCATGCTGCCTGCAGGGTTGCGGGACATTTTCCTGTAGCATCTTGCTCCCCTTGCTGGTCTTGGGCAACGCTATTATCCTCTATACCGAAGCTCTTGAAGACATTCGCTGTGGCTGAAGAAAGGCCTGTTAAAATTATCCTGTCCAAGGGTACGATCCGGTCTCTTATGACCCTCGCAAAAGTAGCAATGCCAAAGTATTCGAAATAGCTGACATTAGCCAGGTCCACTATCAAGTGGCCAGCCTCTGCTCTAGCCAGTTCGCGCTGCAGAGCATGATCCACCTCACAAGCACTGCTGGCGTCGAGTGATCCTTTAAGGTGAATGATCACTGTGCCGTTTCTCCTGACAATCCTTATATCCATACTTGCCAATGGCCTCCTACCTCTAGTTACCCCAAAAACGTTCGCTGTCCAAGCTGTCTATGCCACGGCCATTTTGGTCGGCTATTACAATTATTTTCCACCAAATGAGTGAAGTCTACAATCAGGGGATCTCTGATTTACTTCTTCGAAATTTCTGATTCTTGCAGATGGGAAATCCTTGTCCGGGCTGGGCTGGCAGCTGGGATGAGCGCCAATTCTTGCGCTCAGGGCTCGAGAGAGGTAAGTCCTTCCCGCACGGCATATTTTGTTAGCTCTGCAATGCTGTGCAGACCTAATTTTTCCATTATTCGACGACGATGCGTCTCCACTGTCTTTACACTCACATGCAAGCGGAAAGCAATTTGTTTGGTGGGAAGACCTTCGGCGAGAAGCTGGAGCACCTCACGCTCTCTTGCAGACAGATTTACCAAGGCGGCTGATCTTGGCAAAGGTGCGCGCCGTAGATAATCATCTATTACCTTGCCGGCAACATCCGGACTCACATAACAACGCCCCCTCGCTGCCGCATTTATGGCCAGCGTCAATTCCTCAAAGGCACAGTCTTTCAATAAAAAGGCCGAAGCTCCCGCCTCAAACATGCCGTAAATAAAGCGTTTATCCGAATGCATTGATAAAGCGATCACTTTCACCTCGGGAAGGAAGGAAATCATTTGGCGGGTGGCTTCTATGCCGTTTAGATCAGGCATACTAATATCCATGATGACCACATCCGGCTTTATCTCCTGCGCTAGCTGTACCGCCATTCTGCCGTTCTCAGCCTCTGCCACAACCTCCATCCCGGAATGCGCTTCAATCAGGGAACGAAGACCTTGCCGCATGATCTGGTGATCATCAGCAATGAGAATTCTGACACTCATGTTGTCTCCTTGGTAACTTGCTGGCCATGTTCCACATTATTTGCTGCACCCAGGTGGTGGTTTTCTTTCCCGCCAATGTTCTTAACCATTATGTACAGCAGTCCCACTAAGAGGTAAAGATCACCTCATCGGTTGAGGTTCTTCACTTTCCAATGGTGCTTGCAGAGTGATAAATGTGCCTTTGGAAGGCTCCGATGAGATAGCAAAACAGCCGCCTAGGTGGCGAAGACGCTCTTTGATACTGAATAGGCCAAATTTGTCTGCCCAGCTATCATCGCTGGTGATATCAGAAATCTCGAAGCCGATGCCGTCGTCTTCCAATTCTATGCACACTTGATCGCCATCTCTGTAGACAGATAATCGTGCCCTGCTGGCCTGCGAGTGTTTTACCACATTGACCAAACACTCACGGGCTGCACGGAACAGGAGCACTGCCACGTCTTGGCGGAGCGGCTTGATCTGTTTGTCGTTCGAATACTCTAGACGAATGCCACCAAGTTTCTCCATCTGTTCACACAATGCTTCCAGGGCGGCTTCCAGGCCAAATTCATAGAGTACTGGCGGGCTCAGTTCAAATACTAGAGAGCGGGTCTGTTGGATGGCTGTCCTGATAAGATCTCTGATATTGTCAATAACTGCCAGGTCTTTCGAGGCGGAAGGAATAGTGAGGATCGTATCCAATTTCAATTTGGCGATTGCCAGGAGCTGACCCACAGAGTCGTGCAAGTCGGTTGCCAACCGTCGGCGTTCACGTTCCTCGGTGAGAAGTAATTCCGAACCGAGAGAACGGAGTTGCTCCTGATAGGTGTGGAGCTTCTCACGTGCCTTCAAGTAATCAGTAATATCTTCCACCATTTCTATCGCTGCCGAAATCTTCCCTGCCTTATCTTTTATGGGAGAAGCTATTATTCGGTAATTTCTTGTTTCTGTGCCGGCCGGAGTTTCAGTGATGGCGTGATGCACTAGGCCGTCCTGTAGAGTCTTGATAGTCGGACAGTATGCACACACTTCTTCTTTAGGTGGATTGTTGAACACCCGATAACACAATGGCTTCTTCAAAACATCTATGGAGGGAAACCATTTCCTCATTTGGGCATTCAAGGTCAATATCTCCATATTCTTGCTGATAAGCGCTACTCCAATGCCGACATTATCGATAAGAGTTCTGTAGCGTTCTTCTGATTCACTGAGTTTCTCCTTAGTTAGTCTTTGTACGGTTACATCATTGCCAATGCCAAGAATACAAGGCTCACCACTCACGTCGATTCTCTCTGCGGAGTAATTTATCCACCGCACCCTGCCGGATTTGCTTACAAACCTTTGTTCAACGTTGCGAACGGGCTTCCCTCTCTCGAGCCTTTCAATGAGCCGTTTTCGTGCAAAGGGTTCGGACCAGATGTTAAGGTCCCAAATGCTGCGGCCTACAACCTCTTTTTTTGTGAACTCGAATACCTGGAGAAATGCCTTGTTCACGTCAACCACGGTTCCACCCCTCATTCGTGTTATTGCCATGGGGAAGGGACTGGCGTGAAAGGCTTTTGCAAAGATCTCTTCTGCCCGTTTCTGATCGCTTATATCCCGTACAATCGAAAGAATGGTCGGTTTCCCTTTATAGGAGAAGAGATGGGAACTGATTTCCACCGGGAATCTGTCTCCCTCCCTGGTGACGTGGACAGTTTCAAAGATCTTCTGTTTTTCGGACATGAGGCGAATGATTCGCTTACGGACATCTGCTGCCTTTTCTGTAGTGCTGAGGTCCGCCGGTGTAAGCTGTAGCAGTTCCTCTCTGGTGTAGCCGTACCGTTCGCAGGCCGCATCATTTACTTCGACAAAAGTGCCCTGTGTACCATCGTCTGCGGGTTGATGCACAAATACTGCATCATTGCTGCTGTGAAAGAACAATTTATATCGCTCCACAGTCTCCTGCAGTTCAATGAGTTTTCGCGCCTGCTCTCTTTCTCTTTTTTCCAAAGCAGCGAGCCGTCGCCCCAGTTTTTGCTTATCTAATACAAGTTGTTTCATATTGTTTCTGCAATCTGCCATTCATTTGTTCCTTACTTGCGAAACAAATTCAGCCCGATGATTAAAGTTGACATAAGTTCTGGCCTCCATTCGTTGTAAGACGACGACAGAAATATTGCGATTAGTAAGCACTATCGTTCCATTGTATAGCGCCAGGAAATCAACCGCAGTCTAAGCACTCGAAGCAGATGTGATAACGCTATGCAAGATGTCGCCGTTAGTGTCATAGCTTAGCACAAAGGTTATCAATCAGTACGACGGGAATTGGTTCGCCAAGGGGGAAAGTGAAAATCCGCGAGTAAAAATACAGTTCGGCCTCCAGGGCCTGCTTGATTGTTTCGGCGCGCCGAAAGCCGTGCTGCTCTCCAGGGAAGGGTATGTAGGCCACCGGCAGTCCTTTTGATCTGACAGCTGCAGCCATCATTTCAGACTGATTCGGCGGAACCACCTCGTCTTCCAACCCTTGAAACAGTATGAGTGGACAGGAGATTTGTTCGACAAAGTGTATTGGCGACCGCTGTCGGTAGAGATCCTGCTGTTCAGCATAGGGTCCCACAAGGCGATCCAGGTAGTGGGACTCGAATTTGTGAGTGTCTTCCACAAGAGCCTGCAGATCGCTCACCCCATAATAGCTGGCAGCCGCCTTGAACAGGTTATGAAAGGTGATAGCACACAGTGTAGTGTACCCTCCAGCACTGCTTCCCCGAATTGCCAGGCGGTCTCCGTCCACCCTGTTCTCCTGCACCAGGTGGCGCGCTCCAGCCAGACAATCCTGCACATCCACAATGCCCCACTTGCCATTGAGCAATTGCCGATAGGCCCGACCGTAGCCGCTGCTGCCGCCATAGTTCACGTCTAACACCGCAATGCCCCTGCTGGTCCAATATTGAATTCGCAGGGACAGGGTGGTTGTTGCCGCAGAGGTGGGGCCCCCGTGACTCTGCACCAGCAGAGGCGGCAGCTCTCCAGCAGGAGCGCTGTAGACGGGATTCTTGGGTGGATAATAGAAAGCAAAGGCAGTACGCTTGTCTTCGCTGGGAAATTCTATTGGTTCGGGTGTAGATATATAAGAAGGATCTATGGTCGACTCTACTGAACGTTTCAGGACTGTGAACTCCCGAGTCTCCAGATCGAGCCTGACAACTGAAGCAGGTTCATGAGGGGAGCCGCCAATAAAGAGGAGATGGTCCGCGTTTGCTTTGAGGTTCCTGATGTCTGTATACGGGCAGGCAATATCCTGCAGTGTTCCTGAGAGGGTGTCCAGGCTGGCAAGGTACCACACTCCGCCCTTACAGTAGGTACACAGGATCAACCTGGAACTGGCAAAGCTATAGGTGGACATGCCAAAGAGCCACTGCGGGTGGGCAAACTCGGCCTCCACGGGGCAGAGCGCTTCAACAGCATTGCGGTAGCGATATAGATTCCACCAGCCAGTGCGATCTGAAATAAAGTGGAGTATGCCATCCGGAGACCATTCTGGTTGCACTATGGATTCGCTCTCCCCTCCCGCAATCAATCTAGGGGCAGACACGGTCCCGTCAGAGCGAATTTCTCCTAGCCACAGTTCGGTGCCGTCCCATGGCATAGATGGATGATTCCAGCTGAGCCAGGCCAGGTGTGAGCCGTCCGGACTGAGACGTGGAGACGAATAAAAGTCATTGCCTGCTGCCAGCAGTTGCTCTTCGCCATCAGTCGTCAGAGAAACCGCCACCAGCGAGTTCACCGGCTCGCTGGTCTCGCCTCCATGATCCTCGCCCACCAGGATTAAACGCTGGCGCCTGTGGTCCCACTCTCCATCCGCATACCGTCTGGACGGCGAAGTATTGAGTTGTCGAGGCTCATGGGAAACCTTGTGGTGGTAGAGCCGCTGGTCACTGAAATTCACAAAGCAGACGGCCTCATTGTTTACCACAAAGTCGCCGCCGCCGTATTCGTGGACGCGGGTCCTCACGTTAAAGGAAGCTGCGGTAATACAGTGGCATTCTCCCCCTGGCTGCCAGCGCATAATTACACTGCGTCCGCCCTCTGCCGGCCGACTTTCGGTCCAGTAAACATCCTGCCCATCCAGGGCGACCTGGCCGAGTTTCACTGCTCCCCTGGCCACCTTTTCTGCGCTGATTGGAGATCTCCATGATCCGTAGGGAGCAACTTTTTCAGTGCTTGCCACAATATTCCTCCAGCTATTTTCGCTGCATATATTTCCTCTGCCAAGCCATATACTCTGGTATCATTCAATCTTCACTTTGACAACCCGCTTCTTTTCCCTCTTTTCCAATTCAGATATTCTTTTGTCTATGAGCGACTTGAAAGCGCGCAGGACTTCCACTCTGGCTTTCTGCAGATGATCGAAAAACTCATGGTATTGCGACCTCTTTTCGTGAAAGATTTTTTGTGACAGACAGAAGGGGCAGCTACAGCTGTCGCCCTTTTTCCTGCTGTCGTTTTTCTGTTCATTCTGGCGTTTCGGCATGCTCACCTCCAAATTCCACCACCAGGTGCTGCCCCTCCAGGCGAGCACTTCGCGGTTCTTGCAGGACAAAAATCCTGGGGAGTACAATGTTTTTTTTGAAGTTGCCGATCTTGATAATGAGTTCGTCACCGATTTTCGTCAGGTCGATTTCTCTTTTCTCCACAAAGGGAAGAAGCAGTTTTATGAAGCTGCTGCCGTCCTCTTTGACAAACTCATATGGGCGCTGCTGCGAGTAGATCTCCGTAGGGTCCTGGCTGCCATAGAGACCACGGCCGAATTCATACAGCTGATCGTAGCCCAGAATCTCACTGCGATACTGGGGGGCCTTGAATATGGGCAGTGGTCGAAAATATGATTCTGCCGTCTTTAAATACTGTTCTTGACTCCTTGCTGCCGCCTCGAGAAAATCACTATCCAAGTCAGCGGGAAGAAGACGGTTCACTATTATGCCATCGATCAGCAGCCGATGCAGACTGAAAAACATGAAGGCCCTTTGTGTTTCACGAAGCACCATTTTTTCAGCGTTGGTCACCAGACGCACCGAGGTGGTGTTGTCGCTGGTGAGCAGCCGGTCAACGCCCTGAAGACGATTGAACAACCTCTCAATATTGGCAAAATAATCATCTTCCGGCAGAGGAACATCAGCAAATCTGCGAGCAAAGGGCCTCATGTAGCTGGCAAGTTTTCTTTCCAGGCGAAACACCTTTTTCATGTACCACTCCAGGGCCGTTGGCATGCTGACGAAGCGGATAGATTCAGCGGTGGGGGCGCAATCCAGGATAATGACATCATAGAGCTCGTCACGGGCGTAGCGGTTGATGTAAAGCAGTGCGCTCAACTCCTCCATACCGGGCAAAACCGCAAGCTCCTCTGCCAACACGTCTTCGATGCCAGAGGTATTGAGCAGCATAGCCAGATAACTATGCACTTCTCCCCAGTGCTTGCTGATCTCCTCATGAACATCCAGTTCCTGCAGCCAGAGATTTTCTGCGGCTGCAATGGGCTGGCCCCGATTCTTGTCCATCAGGGTGAGATCCATGTCAAAGGCATCGCAGAGACTGTGGGCCGGGTCGAGCGACATGACCAGAGTTCTCAAGCCTCTGGTGGCCGTAATGATGCCCGTGGCAGCCGCCACACATGTTTTGCCCACGCCGCCTTTGCCAGCGTAAAGAAGTATCCTCATTTTCAAGAGCCTTGAAAATCGACCGGTTATAGTGAGCTAAAGCAAGCTATTTCTCAGAGCGACTCATGTCGCCGTTAGAGAACCGCTCCTACGAAAGATTAGTCTTTTTGAAACGATTATTTGTAGGAAAGGCTCTCTAGCCACGACCAGAAAGATTGGACCTCTTTCGCTTTGCTCACGGTTGAAAACCTATCGAAAAAAACGATTGACGGTAAATGGCCATCTTATCGGATCGCCGTTAGAGAACCGCTCCTAGAGATGGTTCAAATACCTCCATCCCTCATCTTCACAGCTTGCATCATCATCAGCCATTATATCATCAATAATCTGCAGCCGAACTATGCTCGCATACCTGAGCAGTCTTTGTAATTCATAATACCACACTGCTGTTCTACACTCTATGAGTCTGTGACAAACGGGAAGGCCTCATTGGTAGGTCAAATGTGGAAAAACTCTCTGGCATTGACAGCCGTTTCACGGCTGACAGTTTCTAGATCAATCCTCTTGATTCGACTCAACTCCTGCAAAGTGAGAAGGAGATCAGCCGGCTCTGCAGGCTTTCCCTGGTAGACCACTGGCGAATCAGTCTCCACCAGGATTCGGTTGAGAGGTGCCATGTGCATGGCTGCTTGCTGTGGTTCACTGTAAACAAGAGCCGGAGTTGCAGAAATGTAATAGCCATCCTCCAGGATTTTCTCCAGCACCTCCAGTGGTCCGCTGTACCAGTGGAAAACAGCCTGTTCGATGCCAGCCTCCACAAGCATGCGGTGCGCTCTCTGGTGTGAAAAACGGCAATGGACGATCACTGGACGGCCGTGATATTTTGCTATCTCGAGAAGGCGAGCAAATACCTGCCACTGGATTTTTTTCTTAACCTTGCACTTGTAATCAAGACCAACCTCGCCGAGCGCCACGCAGGAATCCAGCTGCTCCTCAATAAAACGAATGTTTTCCTCTATCCCCTCCTGGTGAATCGACCAGGGATGATAGCCGATGGCTGGATAGACGGTGCCAGCAAAACGTCGAGCCAGTTCCATTGTCCTGCGGTTGGATTCCCTGTCCACACCCACAGCCACAATCGCCCGGATGCCAGCTTCTTTTGCTCCCGCCAGAATTCCGGCAATGTCAGTCATTTCCTCGAGATGTGCGTGGGTGTCTATCATTCCGCTTCCACCAGTTGCGGCTACTCTTCATCATTTCTCACTCAGCTTTGTCCTCGCCGCCACAACCTCCTTGCGAAAAGAGAGTGACACAAATGTATTGAAAGAGAGCTCGGGAGGGAAAAGGGCAACCCGATCATTTTGCTGCAGCACTGTTTCAGCAGTTGCGCCTCTGCCGTTTACCAGGATCAGCTTGACTCGCTCAACCGCCAGGCCAATGATCAACAGGAGATCATGGACAGTGCTCTCTGCCGGCAAAACTAGCTCTTTCTCCTGCCGCCCGTTGCCCCCTTCGTACCGCAATGATCCACCGAGAAGTAATTGTACAGTCATCATACTCCTGAATACTGCTTGGGCCATACTATGAAGGGGGGCCAGAGCCCCCCTTGTTGCCTCTCTACAGTGTGCTGCTTCTAGAACTGCAGGACCTGATCGAGTTCCTGCTCTGAAACGTCGAAAACAGTCTTGTGGGGCGGCAGCGGTTCCTTGGTGAAGAAGTCGGGAAGCCGATCATCAGCAGAGGTGAAGCCGGCGGCAAAATTGAATTGGCGCTCAGCTTTGATAATCTGCTTGCCGTATTCAGTCACGTCATCCAGGGTCAGGTTCCAGCCGTAAAGAGCATTGAGCATCTCGGGAATCGCTTCCAGGCCGCTCGAGATGTCCAGCACCGCAAAGGCGACGAAAATGCAAAGCCCGGCAGCATCCAAAGCAGCAGTAGCTATCTGCAGGTTCCGGGAGAGCTCTACCTGGCCTTCTGCTTTCAGTGGATCGACGAAGCCTCCTATTTTCATAATATTGGTGGCCACTGCATAGCCGGCAGTGTGGTCAGCACCCATGGTGCTGGTGGCATAGGTAACGCCGATACCCTTGATGGCGCGGGGGTCGTAGGCAGGAAGTCCTTGCCGTTTCACCACTGGCACATGCGTCACGCCAAAGGCCTGGCCGGTGACTGCCGCACCACTGCCAAGGATTCGTCCCAGAGGTGTCCCCTCCCCTATCTCATGGAGCAATTCAATGTGCCCTGCTGCATCTCCAAAGGCTTTGACCCCTGCATGCATGGCCACTGCGATGGCGCAGCCAGTTTCAATGGTGTCCAGACCATAGTCATCACACAGGCGGTCAATCTGGGCGATAGCGTCCAGGTCATCTATGCCGCAATTGGCACCATTGGCCCACACGGTTTCATACTCTAGAGCCGAAGTCACATAGTTCTTGTCTTTATCGACATATTCGTTCGAGCACTGGATTATACAGGTAGAGCATCCAGAGTGGGTAGTGCTTCCTCCCCGCTCCTTTATGGTGTCGTGCATTGTTTCGCCGCTTATTTTCTGAGTGCCCTCGAATCGCCCGTCTGTGAAATTGCGAGTCGGATAGGCGCCGGCTTCATTGATAATGTTTGCCAAAATATTGGTTCCGTAAACCGCCAGACCACCTCCAGGTTTGGTGACCGCATGCTCTCGCAAGGCATCGCGAAAAATGGCCGCTGCCTTTTTGAATGCCTCCTTGTCATGATAGGTCACCCCGGGTGCCTCCCTATCATCAATTACAATGGCCTTGAGACCTTTGGCTCCCATCACAGCACCCATGCCGCCGCGGCCCGCATGCCGGGATGGGGTGCCATTGGTGCTCGTTACCGCAATCGATGCTGCAGAGAGCTTCATTTCACCCGCCGGACCAATAGAAACAATGCCGGCCTTTTTGCCATATTTCTCCTGAAGTCGAGCCACCAGATCATAATTCTTCAGCCCCTTGAGATCGTCAGCCTCCAGGAGCTGTGCCCCGTCCTTGTTAACCAGGAGACAGTAAAGTTTTCCCTGCTCTGCTTGATTCTCGATGACGATGCCGGCAATACCCAATTTGCCGAGCTTGATTGCCGCATTACCGCCCACATTGCTTTCCTTGATACCACCGGTCAGAGGACTCTTGCCGCCTATGGACAAGCGTCCTGAATTGGCGCAAGTGGTACCCGCCAGTAGACCGGAAGCGACGACGAGTTTGTTATCCGGCCCCAGAGGATGGCACAGAGGCGGCACCTCCTTTGCTACTATCATGGAAGTTAAAGCCCTGCCTCCCAGTTGGGCATAGTCCCCCGGGAGATCCTCAGTGTTGACTGCTCTGGCAGCCATATCTACACGAATAAGCTTCCTCATGGCAATCACCCCCTCCTCTTGTCACACCCATCAGTTCTAGTTATCCCTCTCTAAAAACTGGGCAGTACAAACCCTTCTTTCACTGCCAACCATATGAAGAGGGTCTCCACACTGTCAAGCGAAATCTGCTCTCAGGCTTGTCTTTGATGAATTACTTCGTCATGAATCGACCAGCTTCTTTTTTTCCTCACTGCAGCACGCCAGTGGGGATAAAGTCAGCAAATTTTCTTGCCAATTCACGAAGCTTCTCCTGATAATAGGCAATATTTTCATCGGGATTGTCCGGATCATAGTCAGCCACCAATTTGCAATTGTCATACATTCGTATTTTCTTGGCAGTGCCAGTCACATAATAGGAGATCTGGTCGCCTGCACGATAATCGCGGCGAGCGGCCAGCGCCAGTTCATAGGCGGCAGCAGGATTTCTCTTCCTGGCCAACACTTTTTGCTTGTAACTTTCTGGCGTCTCTCGCAAAGTCTCTGTTTTGGCAAGCCATTCGATGGGCAGTTCATGTTTGGCAATGCGCTGTTGAAAATCTTGCAAAAGAGTCAGAATGTCCTCCCCCTTCTCCTCTAGCAATAGACGAATCATACCCATGAGAAATTCACGCAGGTATCTTTCCATTCCCCGAGAGCGCAGAGCACTGCCTTTGATAATTATCTCGCCCTGCTCTGTCAAAAGGGCATAATTCTTTTTCTTGTAAGAAAACATGGCCCGATATATACCAGCCAGCTCCACCTCGATGCCAGTTGGCAGATCATCGGAAAGGCGCTGCACCAGGGCGGCCGCCTCCTCTCTGCTGGTGATATCTTCGGGAGGCAAGAAATAGATGCCGTCTGTGTCGATTTCAATGGGTTCAGCACCATGCTGGCGCAGCCAGGAAATCATTTGCCGGATTATCTTTCTACCTCGTCTGGTTACCTCCCCTGCCACTTCTGGATCAGCGAAGTGATGCATTCTGGTCCCCAGATATCCATAAAAAGAGTTGATCAATACTTTGAACGTTTGCTGGAGGGCCTCATGGTACTCTCGATCATGGGCTTCCCTGGACCTGTGAGCTCGCTCTTTTGCTGCCAGCCGAAAAGAGCGGAGGTCGTCGAGCAGCGGTAGGAATATGCCCAGGCTGTCTCCCGAAGGCTGCAGTTTATAGGTGAGCAGAATGGAGGGGTAAAGGGATGTCACGTCACAGGAGACCACCGGTTTAAGGATGCCTGTGTGAAAGACATCGGTGTAGCCGCCGGCAAAGGGAGCTCCACTTTTCGGCCTCGGAATAGATGTTCGCTGCCTTATGTATTCCCGCAGAAAGAGCGAGTTGATCTTGGTAGCGTTTCCCCGGATGAGAACATTTTGATACGAGTATGGAAAGATCCGTGTTTGCAGGAAAAACGGATGAGCCAACAACTCAGACAAGGCAAGGGTCTCGCGAACATCATCAAGGTTGTATTGTTTGAACAATTCAGGCTCATGTTCAAAATGCCAGGCCATCTCGCTTGCTTCCAGATAGACTCTGTCGGCTGTTGCCAGTCCGAAGTGCTGCGCTGCCTGTTTTAAACCATAGCTGTTCAATTCTCTGGCGGTTACATCATAGTATTGCAGCAAAAACATGGTGTCCAGGATGTGCCGGCCATAGATGTCCATACGTGTGTAGTCGATGATTCGTTCTGCCACAGTAAAGCGAGAACGGCGCAAGTACGGTTGGCTGCCATCGCGCCCCCAGCGAAGCTGAATGCCGTGCATCCGCGCTCGAGTGACAATATAGTTCAGATCAAAATTGAACAGGTTGTGGCCCTCGAGCACATCAGGATCAATTTCCCTGATATATTCGGACAACACCTGGAGCATTTCTTTTTCCGTCAAATCGCTGCCAAAGAGCACTTCTTGTCTTCCCCGATTGTCCAATAAGGCAATGGAAAGAATACGGTCTTCCTCTCTGAGAGGATTTGAGAAGGTATAGCCCGGTGAGGTGGCTGTTTCGATGTCCAGGGCAAGACGGTGGAGATCCTTGAAGGACAATTTCTTGAAGAGAGTCTTGCCGCTGAACAGCAGGTACTGGTGGACAGGATCGGACAGAAAGAGATAGGGCGCCTCTGGCGCTGATGGGGTCTTGCCTGTGCGGCTTCTCAGATAATTGACCGCCTTTTTGCAGTCGTTCCAGGTTTCAAACAGAACGAGAAAACGGAACTCATTTTTTGATGTGAGCGTATGTGCCTCAACTGGTTTTTTGAAGCCGTCGAGAAGACTCACATCTTCGAGCAACAAAAAGGGGCGAAAGACGTCGTCCCGGAAAGTCAGTTTTCCGGCGTTGCGGATGAAGAGCCGCATAAATCGGTCGCCAGCAGGCTCTACAGCTACAATACCTTCGGTGCCGTCCGCACCGAAGAGTATTTCATTTTCCTCAAATGCTACTGCCGCCATAATTATATGCCCATACAGAGACTCAGGAAAGCTAAACAGATTGTGAGCTATAGATGACTCAGTATCTACAGTTTTCCTGCTGCTTTATACTTACCTCTATGCAGCCATTCTTGGAGTTGATGTTACCCATGAGAGAATTATGGAGGGGGCCGGCGCTTTGAAGTTCCCCTTTGAAAAGAGGGATTTAGGGGGATTTTCAAGCGCTTACGAAATCCCCCCAGCCCCCTTTCAGCAAAAGGGGCACGAGAAAAATAGCTTGCTGTTTTTCTTTTCTAGCCATCAGGCATCATGGCGTCAACCCAAGAGTACACTTTTCAAGTGCCTGCTTTGTTCTTGACAGAATTCCTCATTCAGTTGCCTATTCCGTCGTGGCTCAGGCTGCGCTTGTGAACCACTCGGGAAATGCTTTGACCATGGCGCTCACAACGTCTCGATCGTATCCACTCAGGGCTCCCCTTTTGATCAATGCTTCTACCGTCTCTCGCAGGACAACCATTTTGCCGGCAGTATGGATGATGGCAGGATAGTATTCATTCACAAAAAAATGCTTGAGCCTGAATCGTTCAATCTCATCGTCCGCCATTGCTCTAATTTTTTCTTCAATCTCTGGGCCATTCAGGCCATTCATGGCAGTTTTGGGAGACTTCATTTTATAGGCAGTCGTGTCAAGTCCTTTTGGTGCCCTGAATATCAACTGCCAGTGTTCAATATTTCCCAGAGAATTGATCATCAGAGTATTGGTGGTAATCAGCCCTTTTTCGCGGTCAATTTTCACGCCTTCCAGTTGGGGCAAATAGTAGTTGTCAGAGATGGCAGCAAAGGCACTGACTCCTCCGGCAAACGGTCTTTCCATGAGATCGTAGACAGTGAAAAATGGCTTCTGCTCGAAGCGGGCATCCTGGAGAAGAATCAGTTCTTCCTCCGTGTAGTGGAAACGCTCGTTCCATAGATCTTCAGGTGAGAGATCTTTTCGGGTAAGTGAACTCTGACTGGTCAGCATACCGAGACCTTGCCCTCCTCGCCAGACTAGCGGTAGTGCGCCCACTGTCCACTCAGCACTACCGCCAATCTCACCAATCATGCTGTAGAGACCTCTGCCGTCCGGGAAGCGCAACCCCTCGAGCCCCATTACCAGGGCGGGGAAAAGGTCGCCGTCTTTATCGTATGGTGTAGCAACTCCAATGGCGTTGAGTTGGTCCATGGCCGGGTGATGGCGAGGCCTGTCCAGGAAAAAGGCGGTCATTTCAGAAAAATCTTTACCGCCGTAAGCATCGGCGATAATTCGGGCTTCCTCCCTGATGTCCGTGTCTCTTGGATTGAACTCCGGGAAGTACGCGCCCGCCAGCCATCTTTCCACATAAATATCTGGCAAATGTCTTTTGAACCCGGATTCTGTTATAAAAAGAGCAGTGAGAGAACTGTGGATTCCTTTGACAGATTTTCCCGTACCATCAATCACGTCCGAACCCATGGATAACATTGTTACTTCCTTGCTCAAGCCACGACCATACCGACTGCAATGCTCCTCTTTGCCATAAAGCGCCCCCACCGGGATGGTCGGATTGCCGCCGGCCTCTACTCCGGGCTTCACTCTCACACCCTCGGTAATACTGCTCTGAATAATAACCTCTTCTCCCCTGTCAAACGTTTCGGTAGTAATCTGCAACACCTCACTCATGACCTGAGCAGCAGTGCGATCATTGTGACGCTTGAGACGGTTGATCAGTTGCTTGCTCTGTTGTTCCTCGGGAACCTTTTTGAGAGATCCGAGGCCGTCCAGGGCTACAGCCACAGCAGGCAGGGCAGCAGCGAGAATTACAGCCTGGCGAAGCTGTTTGCTCCTGAATACCCCAAGATTAGATTTGCCGTTGACACTGTCGTCTATGGTGAACACAGTGCCGTCCGCGAGTTCAAGTCCATAGAAGCCCAGCACCTCTTGATGTCTCAGGTTGAAAGTGGAAACCTTTTCCTTGCTCATTCTGGTGGGCTCGTGGCGTCCACTGTAACTCAGCCTTGCAGTGGCTATATCATATCGCAAGGAATTACTCATAACTTAACCTCCAGGAGTCTTGTTCGAGTGATCTGAATTGCGCTTGTGATGGAATGGAACCGTCAAGATCTGCAAGATAAATTCAATATATCCACTTGTTCTAGCGATACAACAATAAGACAGCCAAAGTCAAGCGTTAATGGCCCTTGGCATCTTTTTGCGCCCCTCGCTGCGCCTATTCCTGCCGATGCTGAATCGCATGGCAGCAGTGAAATAGTCGGGCTACACCGACGCCTGCTATGATATACTCACCTTAATCTAGACTGGTAGCAATTACAGCAGAAGGAGTAATGATGAATCTGGAGGTGAAGCTCTTTGCCACCTTGCGGAAGCCGGATTTCCAGGGAGGTATTGTCCAGCTTCCTCCCGAGGCAACGGTGAGAGATGTGGTGGAGAAAATGGATATCCCGCTGGCGGATGTGGCGGTCATACTGGTAAACGGCCGCCATGCTGGACCAGAAACAAAGCTGACTGAAGGCGACGCAATTTCTCTTTTTCCTGCAATCGCGGGAGGATAACTGCTCATGTCTAGAAGCAATGACGCCATTTTGTCTGAAGAACTGCAGCGGCGAATAGCCTCCGGTACCAGAGTAGAGCAGGTCGTTGAAGCACTGGTAGAGGAATTTGTTGTTCCCAAATGGCAGCTGGAGGCTCTCTGTTGCGACCTGGGGCATGTGCTGCAACGATATGAACGGAATCTTGGCGTAGTTGGTCTTTCAGGCCAGGCTACACTGTTGAGAGCGAAGGTGATGGTGGTGGGACTCGGAGGATTGGGAGGACACGTGCTGGACCAACTGAGCCGCAGTGGAGTTGGGAGAATTGCGGCAGTGGATGCCGACTTGTTTGACCTCACCAATCTCAATCGTCAGCTCTTAGCACTTCGCCACACTGTGGGCACTAAAAAAACAAACGCTGCCCGAGAAAGGGTGGCCGCTGTAAATGATGCGGTGCAACTTATCTCCTGGGATATACCGTTGGAGGAACTGCCGGACATGGCCTATGAGGGGTTGGATCTGATCTTCGACTGTCTGGATCAAATTCCCACCAGACTCCACCTGCAGGAGAAGGCCAGCCGCTTCCATCTTCCCATTGTGCACGGCGCCATTGGCGGCTGGTATGGCCAGGTGGCTGTAGTCCAACCTGACAGCGGGCTGCTCGGCGCCCTCTATGGAAAAAAGCGTCAGGGAATCGAGAAAGATCTAGGCAATCCAGCCTTTTCGCCTACAGTTATTGCCGGCATCATGGTTGCTGAAGGGATAAAGGTGTTACTCGACAAAGAGGAAACTCTCAAAGGTGTACTTTTCGTTGATCTTCTCAATAATCAGGTAGAAGTTATAAATATTTAGACAAAACCTCACCGATTATTTCCTCCAGAAAACTTCTCAAGGAAATCTCCTTGACAACGAATATTATGGTCATTATAGTCATATAAACTATAATTGGAGAACAGTAATGGACAGGAATGTCTCTGTAGCCAAGGCAAAAGCCACTCTGTCACAATGCATAAGGGATGTGGAAAAAGGCCGAGCCGTACTCATTACTCGTCATGGGAAGCCAGTAGCCGCCATGGTGCCCCCTGATGATCTCGAACATCTGCGGAGGCTCCGAAGAGCCGGGCCTGAGGCTGGTCTTGCAAGTCTTGCTGGCGGCTGGGAAGGGTCGGACGAATTGGCTGATCTGTTGGATGCATCCATTCGCGTCGGGCAGCGAAATATAGCCTCTCCGGAATAGCACGCATGGCTTTTCTATTTGACACCGATGCAATATCAGAACTTCTGCGGCCTCGTCCCCTTTCTTCCTATGTCAACTGGCTGAGAGAGGTGCCACGGGAGGAGCAGTTTACCAGCGCTGTGGTAGCGGGCGAGCTCTATAAAGGGGCTTTTCGCTCTCAAGCCAGGCAGCGTCACCTCAAGAACATCGAACAGCGTATACTGCCTGCCGTGACAGTATTGCCGTATGATGTGGCAACCGCCAAGATCTTTGGGCAACTCAGCGCTCACCTCGAGGAAGTCGGTTTGATTCTTGCCGATGCCGATCTGCAAATTGCTGCAACTGCCATTTACCATGGCCTTGAATTAGTGACAGGCAACATACGTCACTTCACCAGAATCCCTCACTTGCAAATCAATACCATACTGGCTGATTCACGGCCCAACCGGTAACTTTCTAATAACAAACCAACCTCGCCGACTTGTCAAGATTCGTGATGCCAGGGGCCGAGTCCTCAGGGGTGCAAGTGGCCATCTCGAGAAGGAGGAATCGCTTCCTCCACTGCCTCCACCAGTTGACTTACCATCTCCGTGGCTTTCCCTGGCAAAAACAGATCGGTGAGACTTTCAGTGAGCACTGTGGGGTTCAAGTTGATCTCAATTATCTTTGCACCTGCTGATTTTGCCATGGCGGGGATGGTATTTGCAGGGGAGACTTCCGCTGAAGTACCCACGACGAGCAGTGCCTCGCATGCTGCTGCCAGCCTGGAGGACTCTGCCAGAGCAGCAGATGGGATAGGTTCACCGAAAAAAACCACTTCTGGTTTGAGGATACGGCCGCAGTCACACTTTGGCGGCATTTTTCCAGAGAGAGATTGCGACCTGTAACGTTCGCCGCACCAGAGACAAATGAGCGATGACGAGTTGCCGTGGAATTCTATAACGCGGGTGGCTCCGCCAGCCTGATGGAGGTTGTCCACATTCTGGGTAATGATGGTATGCAGGAGTCCGAGCTGCTGCAGCCTTGCCAAACCCACATGTGCTGTATTGGGTCGAGCATTGTTCATCAATGCCGACATCTCTGCCACCATATCCCAGACTTTCTGCGGATTTCTACGGAAGGCGCTGATAGTGCCGTATTCCATGGGATCATATCTGGCCCACAGGCCGTCCGTGCTGCGAAAGTCCGGGATTCCTGACTCCACGGATATGCCGGCACCGGTGAGAGCAAGGCTCAGCTTTGACCGGCAGATGATGGCGGCTGCCTCTTTGGTCTTGTTTTGCATCAATTTTCCTTTTCAATACGTTTGGGAGACGCCAAACTTGGACCGGAGGGTTGTTGCAGAGCTAGTAAAAAGAAATTTGTTCCTTTCGTGATCTACCTCAAGCCCAGAACCTCTGCGATCTCCTTGATGTTCTGATCGGCGGAAAAGACAAAAGCGCTGTGCCTCTTTGCCAGGGCAAGGTAGAGAGCATCATAGACGGTCAGGTTGTGCTCCTTGGCAAGATCGAATGCCACAGGGATCAGCGGCCGATGTGACAAGTAGCGGATGGGCATAGCAAGAACATCGGTGAGGAGATCCATACTTTCATCCTCTGAAAGCTCTCCTAGTTTTCGTTTTTTGTTGAGGACATTCGCCGCCTCTACCAGAATGAGTTCCGGAGCGATGGCACGATTCATACCTCGCTCCACAGCATGCATGAACTCCTCCAGCCCGTCTGGTATTGGGCCGTCTGGCACGAAAAGGCGGATCAATGCAGAAGTGTCTATCACGCCAGTCATCTCTGCCGATCCCTTCGGATTGTTTCTACCGTGTCTGTGAACTTCCGACCCCCCAATCGCTTTCTCCACCCTGCAGCCCTCGCTGTAGGAGATCCTCTAATAAGCTCAACTTCTTTTTCCAGGAGATATTTAATCTGTTCTTGCAGACTGCGGCGATTGGCCTTTGCCAGGGCCTTTAAGGCTGAATACACCTCATCCGGGACATTTCTGATACTTATAGATTTCAATATGATTCCTCCATTTAGATATCATAATAATATCTAAATAACGATGTTAATATAATTTATCTCAAGCAATGAGTCAAGCGATTTGCATCTACTCATGTGATAATTTCTTTCTACCCCTATCCTCTTTCCAGGTATGGTGATCGACGCAGTCGAAAAACAGCTTCTGTGCCGCATCTATGAGCTCTGCCAGAGGTCTGAAACTGCTCAACTCCAGTTCGCTTACTCCATCGGTCTTCTTGTACAGCTCATATCGGAAGCGTTTCCTGTTGCCAATGAAAGCAAGCACTCCTTTATCATAGCGATTGAGCACCCTATTCAAGACCCTGGCGCTGAAGGCATTTCTCTGCCAGATGGCTCTATCCATGTCTGCAAATTTTGTATCTGTTTGATATGCGTGAATCAGATCGTAGTCAAACTCCCAGCCGGCGTACAATGGTATTCTCTGTTTCTTCAGTTTGAATTGAACTTTCATCATATCAACAGAAGAAGAAAATTCTATGCTGGTGAAATACGGATAGATGCCGATCTCTTCACCGGTTTCTGAGAGCGGCTCTCGAAAGGAGCCGTCCACAAAATAGATCGGCAGTCTGTCATGCTCCAGCGAGTAGAGTATTCCAGCAGCATTCCCTACGCCCAGCTCTCTTTTCAATAACCAGTATCTTTGCTGCAGCAAGAACTCGCTGTTTGTCAGTTCGGCTGAAGATCTCATATGGATAAGAGTGCTGAAGTCTATCGGGTTCTCATCGAGTGCAATGACAGTAGGCCGCTGCTCTTCCAAGAGATCCAGCACCTCTTCGAAGACATCTGTTGTGCGGTCTGTACCAATACCAATGAATTTTTCTATGGCCATGCTTTCTTTCACCTCCGCAGTCTTCAGCGCCTGGGTATTTTATTGTGCACAACTAGTATACACTGCAGACATGAGCTGCGAAAGTACTGCCATTGCAGGCTTCGAAAACTGGAAACATGCAGAGAAAAATAATGGCTTGCACGAAACAGGGCTATTTATTAGGATTGGTTGCTCCTGTGTCCGTCTACAACTGTGTTGAAAGGAGAATTGCTACAAATGACCACCGAATTTCTAAAGCACTGCCTGTCGCTGTCTTTGCAGGCAGCCACCAAGGCAGGGGCGGCCATCCTCACTATATATCAACAGGACTATACGGTTGATTACAAGGAAGATCAATCCCCTATAACTTTGGCAGACACAAAGGCTCACAGCATTATCGAGGAGTTTCTATCGAACTCGGCCGCACCAAACCTTCCTATCCTGAGCGAAGAGGGGAAACATATCTCTTATGAGTCCAGGAGAAAGTGGGATTATTTCTGGCTGGTGGATCCTCTGGACGGCACCAAGGAGTTCATCAAGAGACGAGGAGAATTTACAGTAAATATAGCGCTCATCCACAAGGGGAGGCCTATACTGGGGGTAGTGTTCGTCCCAGCACGTGATCTTCTCTATTTTGCAGTAGATCGCCTCGGTGCCTTTAGATGCCACGATGAGCAGACCCTGGTACAACTGGCAAATGCTGCAGATAGTCGGCAAGACCATGCAAAGGTCCTGGCAGAAATCTTGCCCCAGGCCCAAACACTTCCCCTGGTGCGGCCTGACAATAGGAATTCCTTGACAAGCTTGAGGGTAGTAGGCAGCCGTTCACACGGAGGCGAGAAGCTGGCGCGTTTTGTGGAGCAAGCAAGAAAAAATTATCATGAAGTAGAATTTGTCCCGGCGGGAAGCGCTCTCAAATTTGGCCTGATTGCAGAAGGTAGCGCTGATGTCTACCCGAGATTTGGCCCCACAATGGAGTGGGATACAGCTGCTGGTCAGTGTGTGGTTGAATTAAGTGGCGGCACTGTTCTGTCAATGACGGAGCAGACTCCCTTGAGATACAATAAAAAAGACCTGCACAATCCATATTTTTGCTGCCGATCAGCCTATTGTAAAGATTATGACATGCCTTCAGAGTTGAGCTAGTTTGGCAATGATCTGCTCAGAAAGGGGGCGAATCTGCCGTCTGGCGAATGACTGTTTTGCCTTTCGCAGAAAGATAGATTCGCCCCTGCTCCCAGGTGCTTCGCTTCACAAATACAGTGGTCTATTTTGATGATTCACCTCGAAGCAATTGCTCCCTCAGCACCCGGTCTCCAGTAAATGAGTTCGTCATCGGACTTATGAACCGAAGCACTAAGTCCCCAGGATCGATTCCAGACGCTCGAGATCATTTACCAGTCTCCAGTGGCCGCCGCCCTTCTCAACTCGTTTCCTCCAGGCTTCGACACGAGCAAAATACTCTCGTGGATCAATGTTATCGCTTCGCAGTTTGGTGACGTTGAGGGCAACTACATTGCAGCCGTCTAGCTGAATAGGAAAATCCCGCACCTGTCCCTTGACCAACTCTTCCTTCAGGTCAGAAAATATCAAGATGTACTTCCTTCCAGCGCCGGTCTCGTCGAGGTATTCGACCGCCTGGAGTACTCCGCCAGTGATATCCGTGTAGGCGCTGCTCCTGGTGGAGCCAATGAATTTCTCCACCTTTTCTTTGAACAGCCTCTTTTGTTGGTTTGCCACAGATGGCCGCCGATCAAAGGTCATCTTGGCAAGGATATCTTTCTCGCTGAAGCTGCCGCTGTCAATCCGGGCAACGGCAAAACTGTCACCCGGCTGCAAAGTGCCGAGAAGGTAACTCACTATTGCCTGTGCCTTGTTGAGTTCTTGCTTGTAGGTGCCAGAACTGTCCAGCAGCATATATACTCCCACGGAGTGGCTGGTAGTGTCCGGGCAGCCACTCAGAACCAAGGCAATACAGGGCGTCAAGAGCAGAGTAAGCAATTTTTTCATTGCTAGGCCTCCTTCTCAACGATGATATCAGGATGATGCCTGCGGTTAAAAATTAACTGCTCCACCCACAGGGGTGGGAAAATGAGCAGGTCGTATAACTGCGCAAAGAGCTCGCCGGAATAACGTGCTATATTGCCAAGAAGACGGAGGACAAAGGCGAACCAGCGCAAAACTGCTGCCAGGACATTTCCCACTACCGTCCTCGATGACTGCACAAAAGTCTCCAGTGGAATTGCCACAAAAGTGAGGGCGAAGGGAAGGATGAAGCCCATTACCATCTGACCCACCATGGGAATCCACCTGTTTACCCCCATGCCTACGGCTTCCACATCTGCCAGGGACTGTCGCAGGGCATGAATATCCGCGGCAATCTGATCCCGCATGAATGCCAGCGCTGATTCTATGCTTGCCATTATAAGCAAAATGGCAAAGGTGACCCAGATCATGCGCACTCTCATCTTATCATTCATACTTCTGATAAGAGGGAACAGGTTGGTAATGCCAAGGGCCTCCATCAAGAACAGACCCATGGCAATTTCCACCAGAATAATGACCAGGGCAGCCACATTGGCGGTCTTGAAATTGCCTATGTAACTGCCGCCGCCAACCATCTCCGACATGGGCAGAGCAATGAGATTAAAGTTGATGACTGCACCGCCTATGGCAATGAGCATTACCACCACCGATATGAGGAATTGCGTGGTGGATGATGCGGTGAGCATCTGTTCAGCCTTGTCTGTCTTGGCTAGAATCTCCTCGTACTCGTCCATCTTCTTGTCTATTATTCTGGCGCGATCATGCAAGCCGGTAATGGTTTTGCCAACCTCGTCCAGCGTTTGCGATACCTTCCGCCAGCAGGGCATCATCTTCTTCAGTATGGCATGACGATTGCCCACAGCCTGGCGGTACTCCTCCATGGCCCCTTTGTACTGAGAAGTTGCACTCTTGTGAATTTCTCGCAGGATGTTGTCAACAGTCCCGCGGCTGTCACCAGGCAGTTTCGCCACTGCCTCCACCGCCTCCACCCACTCTGGGGATGGGGGGGGCAGTTCGACGCTTTCCAGGTAATCTTCTTCGATCCGAGCAATTTGTTCCGCCAAACTCCTGTGCAAGGCTGGATAACCACTGAAGTCGCGTCTGACCACGGCGTTGACACGATGGAATTCTCGCTCCAGTGAACGTTCCACCGCCTCTCTGCCAGCGGCAAGCAGCACTTCTTTGTTCCTTTGCACGAGTCGTTGTTCAGCGAGCAGCACAGAGTGTGAAGCCAACCTCATGCCGCTGTGGACGGCTCGACTCAGTGACTGGATGGCTCTGTGTGCCGGAGTACGGGCAAGATAGAGCAACAGCACAGCCACAACTATCCAGGTCAGTACTGACAACAATGGCGACCCGGGCCAAATGACAAGAAGTTCTGTAAGTGACATAGGACATCCTCTCCTGCAGTGATGCAAGCCTGGACCTTGCTAGCAGCTCCAGGCGCTTTCTACCAAGCAAACCGCAACAGCCGACAGTGATGCGGCTGATGCACGCAAGAGATGAAAGTGACCTTTTTTGTACCAACAACTACAGTTTTTGACCTTAAAGGTCTCAACTATGCATCAAAGTGTGCACCTTCAATCTTTCCTCTTGCTCATGTGGCAGGGCTCTCTTTCCCCTTTGCTGAAAGCAGAAGCACCGTATCCTTGACCGCGGGCCCTGCCATCCACCTCTTGCTGTTCCATACCAGTTGCTGCCCAGGGTAGAGCAAGATCTGTACCACTGCCCCCAGCTCGTGCTGTCCTCTTAAGTTGCCCCCTTCCCTCCTGTCAGTAAGCCCTTTCGGGAGCATGAGCCGGGAATTCCTAGATCTTGCTGCAAGTTATCTTTGTAAAGAGTAAGGCTGGAAGCAAACCATATCGAGAGCTTGCAACAAAGTCGCCTCTATCTTATAAGAGGGCAAACACCGACTCAGGAGGAAGACGAATGTCACGCAAAGTGGTGATCATCGGCGCCGTTGCTCTTGGCCCCAAGGCGGGCTGCCGCTTCAAAAGGTTGGAGCCCGAGTCTCAGGTGGTTATGGTGGATCAGGAAAGTCTCATTTCGTATGGAGGCTGCGGCATCCCCTATTATATTTCTGGAGATGTGCCTGATGCCAGCGAGCTTCAATCAACGAGCTTTCACATGCTTCGCGACGAGAAGTTTTTCAAGGAAGCCAAAGAAATAGAGGTTATGACACAGACCAGGGCATTATCAATAAACAGACAGGAAAAGAGGGTGCTGCTCGAAAGAGTCGACTCTGGAGAAAAAACCACGCTTCCCTATGACAAACTTGTCATCGCTACCGGCAGCATACCAAAACGTCTCCCCATTCCTGGCAGCGACCTCGATGGGGTCTTTACTATTGCCAATATGAATGCTGCCATTGCCATCAAAGAAAGAATAGCGAGCGGGCAGGTGGAGAAGGCCCTGGTAATCGGTGGTGGTTTCATTGGTTTGGAAATGGCGGAAGCCCTGACGGACATGTGGGGCATCGATACAACCGTCATAGAGATTACCGAGCAGATCCTACCTGGATTGATCAGCAGCAATATGGCGCGCATGGTGCAAAAACACATGGAAGAAAACGAAGTTTCCTTCCATCTTCAAGAAAGGGTGACCGCCCTGGAAGGCAGAGGCAAGGTGCAGAGGGCAATTACTGACAAACGGGTCATCGACTGTGACCTTGTCATTATTGCAGTAGGGGCAGAGCCAAATTCAGAGCTGGCAAGAGATGCCGGCCTGGAGATCTCCCCCAGGGGCGCCATAGTAGTAAACAGCAGAATGCAAACATCTGATCCTGATATCTATGCTGGGGGCGACTGCGTGGAAGTGATCAACCTGATTACTGGCAAGCCTGGCTATTATCCCCTGGGATCGATGGCGAACCGGCAAGGGCGCGTTATCGGTACAAATCTGGCCGGTGGCGTAGCAGAGTTTCCAGGAGCAGTTGGCAGCTTTGTGGTCAAAATTTTTGATATGTCAGTGGCAGCGGCAGGTTTGACCCTGGCAGCTGCTCGAAAAGAAGGATTCGACGCAGCAAGCGCCCTGGTGTGTCAGTTTGACCGCGCCCACTTTTATCCTGAAAAGGATTTGATGTTTCTGGAGTTGGTGGTGGAGAAGCACAGCGGTCGGGTTCTGGGTATTCAGGGTCTGGGGAACAAGGGTGACGGCACAGTAGGCAGAATCAATGCAGTGGCAGCCATATTGAGATACCAGCCAACCACTGCTGACATAAGCAACCTGGAAATTGCCTATTCGCCACCCTTCTCTGCAGCTATGGATATCCTCAACGCCCTTGGTAACACTGCAGAAAATATTCTGGCAGGCAAGAACAGAGTGCTAGAAGTTGATGAATTTGCGCAGCTCTGGCAGTCAAGAAGCAACGGCAAGGCTGTATTCCTGGACTGCAGGGGATGGGGGAATGCAGAACCATTTGTCAAGAAATATCCGCAATATTGGCAGAGCATCCCCCAGGACGAATTAAAGAAAAGGCTTGCTGAGGTGCCCAGGGACAAGAAACTTGTGCTCATTTGCAACACAGGAGTGCGTTCCTACGAGGCACAGGTAATGTTGGACCAGGAGGGCATTCGGGACACAGCCAATCTCCAGGGTGGCGTAGCCTGCCTGAAAAAATGGGGCCTCGATCTACTGAAAGAATGAAGTTGTCAGGAGGAGCAATAGTACAATGAAGCCAACAGATGAAAAGAGCTCTGCCCGAAGAGAACGACTCTTGCAGGAAATCGCCAGAGTAGAAGCCCTGCTGCAAGATCGCCAGGCGGCACTCCCGGCCCATTCCGTGCGACCGCACCAGATCCAAGAGATCGAAGAACTTGAAGAAGAGCTCTCCTCCTTGAAAAAGGAACTCGAGAAGCTTTCACAAGGTTGACCAGTGCCTAAAGCCCGAGACCCCCGAGCTGCCCATCTGCATTCTGGCAAGGCAGCGTCAGGCCCGGCAGGCAGGAGCAGCCTGGCGAAGATCAGCGAGGAGCCCGGTAGCCGCCCACGATACCTCTAGGTGAGAGCACTAGCTGCCACAGTTGATTCTGCCTTGCTCGAAAGGAGCCAGCACAAGAGAGGAGATAGTATTTCCACATGCGGTAAAATCTCTCATCATATTCCTGCTCGAGCAAATGCCAGTTGTCGTCGAAGTTTTGAAACCAGGCCATGAGGGTCTTGTCGTAGTCAGCGCCAAAGCTCTGCCAATCTTCTATGACGAACAAACCTTCCAGGGCGGCACAGATCTGTGTCGCCGACGGCAGCATGGAATTGGGAAATATGTATTCACTTATCCACCGATCACAGGTGCTACCGGAACGGTTGCGTCCTATGGTCTGCAGCAGGAAAAGCCCGTCCTCACGCAAATGGGCTCTCACGAGCCGCATATAGTTAGCGTAGTTCTTCAGTCCCACGTGTTCGAACATGCCTATGGAAAGAATACGGTCAAAAGTACCCTGTATGGTCCGGTAATCTTGCAGCCGTATATCCACGGGGAGGCCGCGGCAAAACTCCCGGGCATACCTGACCTGTTCCTCTGAAACAGTGATGCCCACGACCTCGACGCCATAGTTTTCAGCGGCAAATTTGGCAGTACCGCCCCAGCCACAGCCGATGTCGAGTAGGCGCATGCCTGGCTGCAACTTCAACTTACGGCAAACCAGGTCCAATTTCGCCAGCTGGGCTTCTGCAAGACTCGAGGCATTGTCCCAGTAACCACAGCTATACACCATATAGTCGTCCAGCATGCACTGGTAGAGCCTGTTGCCCATGTCATAGTGGTGCCGGCCGATCTTGAAAGCCCTGGAAGGCTTCTGATAATTGTAGACTTTCGCCTTCAAGACATCCAGGAACCACACCTTGTCTCTGGCCTGCTCCTCCAACCCTGCGCGAAGAATCTTGTAGAAGAATTCATCCAGTCGCTGGCAATTCCACCAGCCATCCATGTAGGACTCTCCAAGTCCCAGAGAACCGTCCGCAAGCACCCTCTGATAAAACTCTTCATGGTGGACCTGCAAATCCCAGGGGCGCCCGCCTCCTATATGAACATCCGCCCTAGCCAGCAGCAGTTCCACCTTTTGACGAAACTTGCTGGCAGTCAAATAATTTCTGCCATGAGATCTGAGATGAACTGGCGCTTCCATGGCAAGTTTCACCTCCTTTGGCCCTGTTGCTCAACAATATTTTGGCGGCACAAGCAACTGATACGTCAATATCCTTTCAGTGCTCAATCTCTTGAGATTAATCCTCCAATGCATACTTGAAAGACAGATTTAACCTCGCCCGGTAAGACACCACCTTGCCGTTTTCAACCTTCATGTCAAGTTGTTTGACCTCGGCAATTCTCAGGTCCCGTAGGCTCTTATTTGCGGTTTCTACAGCACTCTTTGCCGCATCCTCCCAGGAAACATCACTTGTTCCCACCAGTTCGATGACCTTGTAAGTACTGGTTGCCATGCTTTTCCTCCCTTTCCCCTTGCCCAATGCCAACCAGGGCAAAAAACTAGGCAACTCAAGAAAATACTCCAATGATAACCTGCTAGGCACCTGCAATCTCCACAACAGGTGTTGCCAGTTGCCCGCTGCAGCTCCTCATGAATGGACGAATCGTCGATGCTATTTTTACGATATACCCATGACAAAGAACTCGTCAATTAAAAAGCAGCACGAATGCCTCTGTTTAGCTGCCTGGCATGATCTCCGCGGGGCCAGCATGCAAATCTCCATTGATTTCAGCTCAAAGTTGGCGTAGGGTGACCATCTCGGTTGTCTGCGGCTGTATGGAAATTGCTCCGAAAGACAAAATTCGAACCGGATGAGTTGATGCGCCAAGTTCGCCAGAGTCCAATGTACCGCTTCTTACTGTTGCTCACCATCAGCTCCACCGTGGGCCTGCAGGCATGGCGCACTCTCTTCAACAATTTTGCTGTAGAAGTTGCCCATCTGGAAGGCAACCAGATAGGCATTATCCAGTCAGTACGTGAGCTGCCCGGCTTTCTGGCACTGCTGGCCATTTATCTTATGCTCCTGATGAAAGAACACAGGTTGTCGGCTCTTTCTGTTCTCTGTCTGGGACTGGGAGTGGGAATCACAGGATTGTTTCCCACTTTTGCCGGTCTGACCATTACCACGCTGATTATGAGCTTTGGCTTCCATTATTTTGAAACGACCAATCAGTCGCTGACACTCCAGTACTTTGAAGAAGACACAGCCCCGTGGGTTTTCGGCAAACTGCGAAGCTATGCAGCAGCCTCCAACATAGCAGTAGGATTCGTAATATTTGTTCTATCTTCCTGGTTTACTTACAGTGAGATCTATGCCTTGATTGGAACCCTCATTGGGCTCACTGGTTTGTGGGCGCTGGGCCAGAACCCTACCAGGCGCAACCTCCCCCCTCAGCACAAGAGGATGATTCTGCGCAGCAAGTACTGGCTGTTCTATTTTCTAACGTTTATGGCAGGAGCCAGGCGTCAGATTTTTATAGCTTTTGCAGTCTTTCTCATGGTCAAGAAATTTCATTATAGTATTCAAGAAGTTACAAT
>JAFDGZ010000053.1:28146-29063 GCA_019309045.1 Deltaproteobacteria bacterium
AGCCCGTTGATAGGCAGAGCCATTATTCGCTTCGGCGAGAGGAAAGTGCTGTCGCTGGAGTATGCCAGCCTGGTAATCGTTTTCAGTGCCTATGCCCTGGTCCAGTCCAAAGTGCTCGTGGCAGTGCTCTATGTACTGGATCATATATTTTTCAACTTTGCCATTGCCATCCGGACATATTTCCAGAAGGTCGGTGATGCTAAAGATATTGCCCCAAGTATGGCGGTCGGCTTCACCATCAATCATATTGCCGCCGTGGTACTGCCAGCGGTGGGCGGCATGGTGTGGATGGTCGACTACCGCCTGGTATTCATTGGTGGTGCGCTGATGAGTCTGGTGTCGCTGCTGGCAGTTCAGAAAATTCGCTTGGCAGCGCCGGAGCCACTCGGCAGCAAATGAAAGGAAGGGGAGTTTTGTTTTATCGGGCCGCTTTACAGGCAACAGCGGCTGCGGCTCGATTAGATTTATAGATACTTGAATTCCTTCACCGCTTCTTTTACCACAAAGATCCGGATGTTGTTGCTCCTGGTGTCAATCGGAAACAGAAAAAAACCTGTCTGGTTCGGATTATGCCCCAGGACGGTGCCCTGCAAGACTTCACCATCTTCAAAGCTCACTTCCACCCTGCGTCCTGATGCTCGGTCCTCGGGTTCAAAGGTTTTGCGTTCCTGATAATCTGGATCGCCCTCAAAGGTCTTGACGAAAAACACTGCTTTCAGCTCATTGAGCCGAATCTCAATGGGGTCACCAGAGACTCCCGTTGCGTGGTCATATAGGTGAAAAGTGTGCTTGTTTGGAAAAAAATCTTGAGAGTATCCTTTGGTCATGCGGCCGTCACGGAATCTGGCTACTATCTTTACTGGTTGCATCACCTTCTTCCTCCCTGGGATGAATGGTTACCGCTACTGTGTTAGCCT
>JAFDGZ010000054.1 GCA_019309045.1 Deltaproteobacteria bacterium
ATAAACTAGTTATCGTAACAATATTCCATGCAAGCTGTTAATTAGCCTAGAATCCGCTAGAATTAGAACTAGGTTATGATGAAAAGAAGTTGCTTAATGCCAAGTTTAATTTGAGTTTGTGTTTACGGCAAAACATGCGTATATGTTAATTAGGCGGTAGCATAGGGACACTGCTCCACAATGAACCCTGGTGAAGATAATGAGGGATGCGGCCATACATAAAAGACACGCTATACTGGTCATCGATGATGACGAGGATATCGTGCAGACCATCACCGGCAACCTGGAGCTGGATGGTTATGAGGTTCTCTGCGCCTTTGATGGACGAAGTGGCCTCGAAATGGCAAAAAAATATCGTCCTGATCTCATCCTACTGGATCTCAACCTACCTGATATCGATGGCATCAAGGTCTGCCAGATCATGCGGCGAGAATTTGACTTTCCTATCCTGATGCTGACAGCAAGAGATGGGATTTCTGATAAGGTCCTGGGCTTGGAATGTGGCGCCGATGATTACGTGGTCAAGCCTTTCAACGCCCTGGAACTTTCGGCCAGAATCAAGGCCATATTGAAGAGGGTGGAAAGAAGCGTACTCAAGGACCGTTACAAGACTAGAGACTTCTCCATAGATTTTCGCTCCAGGAAGATATCAATCAGAGGGGAGGAGACCAAGCTCACCAAGACTGAGTTTGAATTACTGAAGCTCTTCATCTCTTATCCCGGTGAAGCTCTCTCCCGCGAGTTTATCCAGAATCAGATCTGGCGAGACTCCCAATTGTATCAACACAGCCGCGTCGTCGATGTGCACGTGCAGCGGTTGAGAAAGAAGATCGAGGTAGATGTGGACAACCCCCAGTACATAAGAACCGTTGCTGGAGTGGGCTACAAATTCCAGGGTTTGTAAACTGACAGCGCAGCCAGTATAGGCTATCGTTGTTACACTTTTTACATTATTTTTACTTGACTGCTGCCGCTCAATTTCTTTAAAGTGATAACAATTAAAAGGGCAACCTCAAACTTCAAATATGTGAAGCCAATCTCTTTCTGACAACTTCAATACGCGTTACCAGATGACGCCAATCTTCCTGACAGGCAACAAAGGGGCGAACGCCTAGAGCACTTTCTATGGCCCCTGGCAATTCGGTTTGAACTCTGCAGCAGGGGTAGAACCGTGAAAAAACTAATCAAGCCCGCAATTTTCATCCTTCTCGGCATCATCATTGCCTTTCCTCTCTTCAGCCTAACCTACTACACCATGGTGCGCACCACAACACCACAGTTCTGCGCCAGCTGCCACGAAATTCAATTTGCCTACAACACCTGGAAGACCTCCAGTCATGTGAACAATGAGCAGGGCTTCGTGGCCGACTGCATGGATTGCCATCTCCCTGCCCCGCACGACACCTTCCAGTTTTTCTATGCAAAAACCTGGCACGGCATCAAGGACATCATCATCCATTTTACCCAGAGCACTTACGATCACCAGAAAAATCGTCAGATAGCTTACGCCTCCTTCAAGAATGATCAATGCCAGAAATGTCACCGCAACCTGCTGTACATTCCCAACAAACGTGGAGCCATGTTGGCTCACCGCGACGTGGTTTATGCCAGACCAGGTTATGAGAAAAAATGTGTAGATTGCCACAGAAATTTGGTACACAACGCTAGGGCTTTCTACGACTACAAACAGTACAAGGCTACTTATAGAGGGCTGGGTCTATAAGAAACCAGGAATGCCAGACCGGTGCAGGAAAAGCCTTAGGAGTTTTGCCTCCCTGACGTGCAGGCTTCTGAGTGCCACATCTGTATACTGTAGAATGGTTGCCGATAAGAGGGCTCTTGCCCAGGGCGATTTTGGCTCGAACCTGTTCCCAGGGAAGGCATTCAAAGATAAGAACTAGGAGTGAGAGAAAGGGGGCGTTGAAATGAGAAGGTATCTTTTCACCACGATTCTGACCGCAGTAGCCGCTGGCTTGCTGCTGACTGCCGGCAGTATGGTGGCATGGGCACAGTCTGCCAAGAACATGCCAAAAGTGAAGGAGTTTCGCCTAGAGAGAAGCATGTCCAAGGAGGCCGTCGCCTGTATCGAATGCCACAAGCGGGAAAATCCAGGCATCTTCGGAGACTGGGCGCACAGCAGACATGCCAGCGCCAATGTGACCTGCTACGACTGCCACAAGGCAGAAGAGTTTGACCCTGACGTCAGCCAGAATCACTACAAACAGTACGAACGGAGTGATCAACCTTACGGCAAAAAGGAATACCGCGTACCTGTAGCCGCTGTCGTCACTCCCAAAGACTGCTCCCGCTGTCATCCCGACGAGGCCAAACAATATGCGAGGAGCAAGCACGCCAACACCAAAGAGATAATCTGGAAGATAGACCCCTGGCTCAACAAGGGCATGAACAGTGATCTAGAGCGCACCACTGCCTGCTTTTACTGTCACGGCACAGAAGTAAAAATGAAAGACGGCAAACTGGACCCCATGACCTGGCCCAATGTGGGAGTGGGCCGAATCAACCTGGATGGCAGCAAAGGCAGCTGCACCAGTTGTCATACCAGACACCGTTTCTCAGTTATGGAGGCCAGAAAGCCGGAAGCCTGTGGCCAGTGCCACCTGGGTCCAGACCACCCGCAGATCGAGATCTACATGGAGTCGAAGCACGGTGACATTTACACGGCATTTGGTGACACCTACAACTGGAATGCCGCCCCGGGAACCTGGACTCCTGGAGTGGATTACCGGGCACCCACATGCGCTGCCTGTCATATGTCGGGCTCGGGCACGGTTCTTACCAGCCATGATGTCACTGAGAGACTCGCCTGGGAATCCCAGGCTCCCCTGTCAGTGAGACCGGAAAATTTCAAGCCTTTCCCTGCTAAAGTCAACCATGAGGTTGAACGGCAGAAGATGGAAGCAATCTGCATGCAGTGTCATGGTGATGACTGGGTGGAAAACCACTTCCTGAGATATGATCAGGTGAACGAAGCCTACAACGAAATCTATTTCAAACCCGCCAAGAAAATGCTGGACGAGTTGTACGCCAAGGGTCTGCTGGACAAGAGCAAGTTCTTTGATGAAAGACCAGAATGGGAGTTTTACGAATTGTGGCACCATGAAGGCCGGCGGGCCCGTTTCGGTGCGGCTATGATGGCGCCGGATTACACCTGGTGGCACGGCTTCTATGAGTGCAAGAAACGATATATCCATTTCATGGAAGGAGCTCAGGGTCTGATAAAAGACAACAAGAAGGCCTACAAGGCCACAGATTTCCCGGCCGCTACCGGGAATACTACCAGACCTGTGGAGATCTTCGGCAAGGCCAAGTAACAACTGAGCCAGACGCCCCCATGTCAACAAACCCCACCTGGGGTCATCTCAGGTGGGGTTTCTATTATGCTTTGAGCTTGTCCTATTTGCCCACCTCACTCAGGGCAGGGCCGTTTTGTAAATCCTGCCCTCTGCCAGCCGGTAGATTACATCTGTCGTCCTTGCCAGAAAATCCCTGTTGTGGGAGGCCACAAGATAGGTTAGCTGCGAATTTTCCAGTATATGCACCAGGCGATCCACGGTGTGTTCATCCAGTCCCGTACTCGGTTCGTCCAGAATGAGCACCTCTGGTTGCATGGCCAGCACCGTGGCCAGCGCAACAAGCTGTTTCTCCCCTCCCGAGAGTTTGTAGGTCAACCGCTGTTCAAAGCCTTGCAGGCCAAGCTCGGCAAGCACCTGCTTGACGATTGCCAGAGCTTCCTCCTGGGTCTTGCCAAGATTGAGCGGACCAAAAGCCACATCTTCAGCAACGGTCGGACAGAAAAGCTGGTCGTCTGGGTCCTGAAAGAGCAGCCCTATTCTGCTGCGAACTTCTCGGAAATCCTTTTCCTCGACTCTTTTTCTGCCGAAAATCTCCACCTCCCCTTTACTCGGTTTGAGCAGCCCCATGATGAGATGAAAAAGGGTCGTCTTGCCACTGCCGTTCGCACCAACGAGGCCCACACGTTGACCACGCTCGAGCTCCAGATTCACCTGTTGCAACACAGGGGCATCCTCGGGATTGCCCGGGTAGCCAAAAGAGACTTCTTTCAATCTAATAATCACCTCAGAGGTAGCCATTGCAACAAAGCCATTATACCAACGAGTGACAGCAATACCGCTCCCACCAGCACATCGCGTCTGTGAAGATGAAAGTGACTGAGCACGTAAAACTTTCCGTGGAAACCGCGGCAAAGCATTGCTTTTCGAATCCGATCAGCCCTATCGAAACTCATGACCATGAGCATGCCCAGCAGATAGGCGTAGCTTCTGTAAGTATGAAGATTGGTGCCCGGAGTGAATCCCCTGATTTTCATGGCGTTTCGAAGTCGTTCGTATTCTTGATGAAGCACCTGCAGGTAGCGGATACTGAAGAAGAACAGATGAATCAACTTGTCCGGAACCGACAGATGGCTCAAAGCATGACCAAGAGTGAAGATGGGTATGGTGGTGAGCAAAGTGATTAGAGCGACAAGGATTATATTGGATTTGACCGTTATGAGCAGAGCCTGCATTACTCCTTCTCTGGTAGCATGCAGCGGGCCAAGTTTGAAGAGTATCTCACCCTCAGTGCTAAAAGGAAGGAAGAACCACAAAAACAAGATGAAAGTGTTTACAGCGACGAGCCGGTAAATTACCGGTTTCAATGGCAGCCTGGCCACAACAAGCATTACCACCGCGAAGCAGCAGGCCCCGAGCAAACAGGCTGGCCTGTCAGCCAGGGCAATTAGAAAAGAAAAGAGAGCTGCTACAATGATCTTGATTCTGGGATCCAGATAGTGGATGATCGACTCGCCTTCGGCGAAGTTGTCGAGGTGCAAAGCTTTGCCCTCCAGATCTTGTCAGACGGTTTGCCAGTATCTCCTCTTGCCCAATCTTGCAGATCTCGAGATTTACAGCTGAGTGCATCAAAAAAGCCACGCAGATCCTTCTACCCTACTCCGCCGAGTATGGAAAAAACCTTCGTGGCTCAATAACGACCGTGTTCAGCAGGTATGACCCGTGAGCTTCAACCCACATTACGCGGATTTTACCTTCTTTTCCTGGGCTGTCAAGGCGGGATTTTCTTGCGTGAATTGCCAACCTACAGCAAACGGAGGAGGGAATTTAATGCGGAACGCAGAATCCTGAGTAGGATGAAGAATCGGAAATGCAAAATGTGGAGTGCGGCATGGCCAGCTTCTGGCTGGCTATTGCAGGCCATGATTCTCTATGGAGAAGATCGCTATCCTATTTGTTAGCTATGATCTATTTGTTAGAATAGCATTGCAGCTCGAGCTGCGGTGGATTCTGGCGGCTCGAGCCAATTTACTCCTCTCTGGAGAGAGAAAAAAGTAATGCACCAGGCAAATTGAATGATTACTATTAATTTTGTAGTATTGATAATTTTATCTCATTGAGTGAATTTTTCCATCAGAGGAGATGCAGGAGGGTGTAGAGATGACTCCCTGAAACCAATTCTAACTGGTGCAAGGTGAGGCAACCCCTGTGCGTCGACTTTCGACTGGAGGAAACTGTTTATGACGGCTAGAGCCTGCGCAGGGGACAAGTAAACCCACAACACGAAATATAAAAAGGATATGCCATGGAAAAAAAGACTTTTCAGGTACCAAACATTACCTGTGGTCATTGCGTTATGAGCATCCAGAGGGAGCTCAAAGAAGTGCCCGGGATCAACAGCGTTGAAGGTAATCCAGCAACCAGACAGATTACCGTACAATGGCAGGAGCCTGCTACTCTAGAGAAAATCAAGGAAACCCTTGCAGAAATCAATTATCCTGCAGCAGAGTGAACAGCGATTTCAATCGGCCTTGTAACGGTAGTCAAAGGTGAGCTATACAGGGAAATCGCCCGAGCATAGTGAGAGACTGTCTGCTGCACCTTAAAAATATGAAAACAGGAGGCCCGGGACTGATGGCCGCAGAAACTGTCACCTTGCCCCTGACGGGTATGACGTGTGTCAACTGTGCTTTGAATATCGAAAGGCTGCTGCGAAAGCTTGAAGGTGTCACTGCAGTAAAGGTCAACTTTGCTGCCGAGGATGCCACGGTAACCTATGAAAAGTCCATCGTTCGTCTCGAGCAGATAGTACAGAAAATAAGAGATACTGGCTATGATGTGGCCACTGCCAGGGTGGACTTGCCTATCACAGGGATGACGTGCGCCAACTGTGCCATGAATATCGAGAGAACTTTGCAAAAAAAGGCAGTCGGCGTGGTGCAGGCCTCCGTCAATTTTGCCACTGAAGTGGCAACCATTGAATATATACCTTCGGTTACCTCTATCAGCGAATTGGGCGAGATAATCCGTGACCTCGGCTATGACGTGGTCATGGCTGAGGAGGGCGATTTACCAGAAGACGTTGAACAGCAGGCACGCCGCGCTGAGATAGCAACACAGACACGCAAGTTCTTCATCGGCCTCATTTTTACTGTTCCCCTGTTTTTCGTGAGCATGGCACGCGATTTTGGCCTCCTTGGAAGCTGGAGTCAGGGGCTCTGGGTAAACTGGTTATTCCTGGCCCTGGCCACCCCGGTACAGTTCTACACAGGCTGGGATTACTACGTGGGCGGCTGGAAGAGCTTGAAACACGGCAGCGCCAACATGGACGTGCTGGTGGCAATGGGTTCATCCGTAGCCTATTTCTATTCACTGGCAGTACTTCTTTTTCCTGCTGTCGGGCAGCACGTCTACTTTGAAACCTCAGCAGTAATTATCACCCTCATCAAGCTCGGCAAGATGTTGGAAGCTAGAGCCAAGGGCCGCACTGGTGATGCCATTCGCAAGCTTATAGGGTTGCGGCCGAAAACAGCCAGAATTCTGGTGGGGGAAGAGGAGAAGGAAGTTCCACTCAGCCAAGTGCAGGTTGATGACATTGTACTGGTGCGTCCAGGCGAGAAGATTCCTGTTGACGGTATCATACTCGACGGCCGCTCCGCCATTGACGAGTCTATGCTTACAGGAGAATCCCTGCCAGTAGACAAAGGACCTGGGGACACGGTGGTCGGCGCCACCATGAACACTCACGGCTTCCTCAAGTTCAGGGCCACCAAGGTGGGCAAGGATACCGCTCTTGCCCAGATTATCCAGCTCGTTCGGGAAGCCCAGGGAAGTAGGGCTCCAATCCAGGATATTGCAGATCGGGTTGCTGCCCTCTTTGTGCCAGCGGTTATTGGTATTGCGCTTGTCACCTTTATTATATGGCTGGCTGCTGCTGGCGACCTTGCCCAGGCAATGATTCGCCTGGTAGCGGTTCTCATTATCTCCTGTCCCTGCGCCTTTGGCCTGGCAACTCCCACTGCCATCATGGCAGGCACGGGCAAAGGGGCTGAAAAGGGTATCCTTTTCAGGAATAGCGAAGCACTGGAAAAAGCTACCAAACTGGATCTGATCATACTGGACAAGACTGGAACTATGACTAGAGGCAAACCAACAGTAACTGATCTCGTTTCACTCAACGGTTCTTCTGTCGTCAACGAGGATCTGGAGCTTTTGAAGCTGGCAGGCTCGGTGGAAAGGGGATCCGAGCACCCCATAGGGCGGGCGATCACTCGCGAGGCTGAAATCAGAGGAATTACCCTCATTGAACCGGCCGATTTTCAAGCTGCAGGTGGTCAGGGAGTACAGGCCCGACTTGCGGACAGGATGGTATATGTGGGAAAGCCTGGTTGGTTCGAAGAGATGGGAGTAGACCTTGCCAGGGGTGCCGAACTCATTAGAACACTCCAGGCAGAAGGCAAGACAGTGATGGCGGTCTGTGTGGACATGCAATTTGCTGGCCTCATAGCCGTTTGTGACTCTCTGAAGCCGGAGACCAAGGAGGCACTGGCTGAACTTCGCCGTCAGGGCCTGAAGGTGGTAATGCTCACAGGGGACACAATGCAAACCGCCAGAGCAATAGCAAGCCAGGTTGAAGTGGATGATATCTATGCCGAAGTTCAACCTCAAGATAAAATCCAGAAAGTCAAGGAACTCCAGGATCAGGGCTCCCTGGTTGGCATGGTAGGAGACGGTATAAATGATGCACCAGCTCTGGCTCAGGCGGACGTAGGCGTGGCCATCGGCACGGGTACTGACGTTGCCATGGAAACTGCAGATGTTATTCTGGCCAGCGGCAGTCTGTTGGGTATACCCCGTATTATAGAATTGAGTCGCAAGACTATGAAGACCGTAAGGCAAAATCTTTTCTGGGCCTTCTTTTACAATGTAACGCTTATTCCCATTGCCGCCGGCATTCTTTTCCCCTTTCCTTCGCTTCCTGGATTTCTCAGGCATCTTAACCCCATGCTGGCTGCTTTCGCCATGGCCTTCAGCAGCGTCACCGTGGTAAGCAACAGCCTGAGGCTCTATCGAAGCAAAATACATTGATTCTGGAGAGGTGTCCCTGTTGTTCATCGTGCTGAGGAGAAGCTATTATCCCCTTTTTTCCTCAACGTAAAAAAGGGAGGGATCACTTGATCCCTCCCACTGTTTCTGTCAGTCGTCTATTGCCAACGACAAGCTCGCTACGCCTGAGCCTTGGACGGCCTCTTGGTAACGAGTGCCAGAATGATCGCCACTATAAGCAGACCACCGGCAATGTAGAAGGCCTCGTCATACTTGCCTGTCACGTCCCTGATATGACCAGCGAGTTTCGGCATGAATGCGCCCAGACCCCAGCCGATGAACACCAGACCATAGTTGAAGCCCAGGTTCTTGGCGCCAAAGAAGTCCAGGGTATAGGAGGGCAGCAGTGCGAGACCACCACCGTACACCCAGTAGGCAATCAGACAGGCCACAAATGCCAGGAAGAGCGACTTGCCAGCAATAATGGACGGCAAGGCGAACATACACACCGCGGCAGCGGCAGCATTAAGGATATACGCTTTATCCCTGCCAATGATGTCTGAGTACTTGCCGGTTCCAATACGGCCAAGGGCGTTGAACAGGCCGCCTGCAGACACCAGAATGAAGCCTGAAGCCAACATGGGCTTGATGAACTTGGCTGCGTGGCCAATGATGAGCAGTCCTGCCTGGGTGTTCAAACAGAACAGGGCAATCAGGGCATAGAACTGCCAGGTCTTGGCCATTTCACCAGCGGTCCAGTCCTGGACAGTCGCTGTTGATTTCTTTGCCTGTGCCGCTACCCATGACTCGGGCGGCTTGGGCGGTTCATATCCAGGCTCCGGCCAGGCAAGCACCAGACCTGCCAGAAAGATGATAATCAGGTAGGCGATGCCGAGCGCCACAAAAGAGGCGGACAGGGAGTAGCTGACGATGATCCATTTGATAAGAGGAGCCACATAGAAGGCCGCACCCCCGTAACCTGAAACGGTGATGCCCAACATGAGGCCTCTCTGATGTGGACCAACCCATTTACCAGTGGCCGGCACAGGCGCAGCATAGGCAACACCCATGGCGATGCCGCCGCCGACGCCAAAACCCCAGAGAATGCCAGCATAGGAATGAGCCGTACCTGCGATGACCATACCCAGACCCATGAAGATGGCGCCAATGGTAGCAGCCACGGTGGGGCCATACTTATCCTGGATTTTGCCACCGGGGATCATGAGCAGAGCGAAAATCAAGATACAGAGAGATTTGGGATTTGATGCTTGTTCGGCAGTGAGAGCGCCAGCCCAGCCATGGGCGAGCATGTAGCTCTTGTCAGTGAGGTATTTGAGCCACACGGACCAGGCATAAAGACAGCCCAGACAGAGGTTGATCGTAGTTCCAGCGAGGACGACGGCCCACGCTCGTCCGGGAAGCTTGTCTACTGGTTGATTGTAACCCTTTGCGTATTTCCCGAAACCCATAGTAAATCCTCCTTAGCTCTTCAAGTCCTCGAAAAGGTGCCGTCTGCCTCCTCCACTTGCTCGACTATGACCCTCTCTAGTTCTTTGTCTGGGATAATGACTGCACTTCTAAAGATGAATGGTGAAGTGCGGCTGCAAACTATGTTATTCAGGGTGGAGCGGAACCGGTATCTGGAAGAAGTGAGGGTTTGGCCCGCCACTTCCAGCTAGTTGTGGTCAGCCTCAGCAATCTGGCTGCGCTGTCAGGAAGTCTTCCTCCTCAACCTGTAGGTCCTCCACTCCGAGGTAAAGCCAATGCACTCTAGAATCATAAATACGTTAATCAGACCATGAGAAGCCACCAGATTGATGTCACCATCGAACAAGAATAATGAGAAGGTTTTTCTTGGAAAAACAGCACCGACGAACCGAGCAGCTCCATATGAACTGCCAGCTTTCAGCGGACTTTCTTATCACCCCCCTTCGTCCGGAAAGATGTATTTGCGCCGTAGCTAGAACACTCGTCCAAGTTGTTATAATAAGAGCGGGGTCTTTCGCTTAAGCCAACAAGAGAAGAGTCTTTTCGGTTTCATACTCGGACAAGGTTTATTTTGATGCGACAATTACTTAGATATAAGAGAAAAGTTAATATGAGACGTCAGGCACACTAAAAGTAATACATATATTTCATAGACTAGTGCCAAAGTCAAGGACGAATTCTTCGTATTTTCAGCTTGTTAATTTTTTAACAAGGCAGATGCCGACTTCTCCCCCGCAGTGATTGTCAGTTTAACCACCTCCATTCTTTCTTCCCACACTACACTGATTGTCTGATTGCCCAATTGCCCACTCTTTATTGCTGGCCTCTGGCGCTGCCTTGCAGCGTGGGTTTCCCTGAATCGCCCCACAGCCTCCTTTATGGAGCTATCATCTCAATGAGACAAAAATGGCGGCCACCTTCCAAGAGCTGAATTCGAAGCTGTTCAGCAGGTCTCGGGTGCCACTTCGGGCGACTGCAAGCTTCATGAAACCACGCAATACCTGGCTATGCAAGGCCTGCCAGAATATACACTCCAGGGATCACATGGGTCCACATGCGCTCATTATTGAGTGAACACCTGAACAGTTGAATCGCCACTTGGACTGTGTGCCGCCGCATTTGCTCTCAGTTATACTCCATCTCTTGCTCGAAACAACTCATATGTCTCGAGTTACTCTGCACTCCCCTTTATCCAGGGTCCTCCTACAGGCAACTTGATCCCCACTTCGCCATAAACACCTACAGCCATACCATACCAGGCCAGCAGTGCACAGACGATCAGGTCCCAAGCGGCAAGAGTTCCAATTGCCTTGTTGCCGGCAAGCTCCTTCAAATCGAGACCGATGAATCCGAGAAGAAGGGTAAGGAAAATCAATATCAGCAAGGTGTGGTGTCTCAACGAGGCTATGAACAGAATGAAAGTGAAGAATGTCCACACCAGCAGAAATGTTCCCAGGCCGGTAGCCGTAAGTTTCAAAGCAGGATAGATCTTGACAATCTCGGGGCTGGTGCCGAATACTACGTAGAAGCACAGCGAAATCCAGAATGCCCCGTATCCGCTGAACGCGCAAAAGCCAAAATTATTTCCGGTCTTAAATTCTAGCATTCCAGCAATCAGCTGGGCCGTTCCACCGAACAAGAAGCCCAGCCAGAGCACAGGTCCAATCTCGACCCAGCCGAGGTTGTGAAATTGCAGGATCAGGGTGGTCATACCAAAACCTCCCAGCCCTACCACTGCCGGATTCCCAAGTTTCGTTTCTGCCATACTGCACCTCCTCTATAAAGGGTAAACAATGCTTCCCTCTCACCGGTTCTACAACAAGACCGGTGAACCTTCATCAACTCTATCACCTCCTTTCTTGTTGTGGTTGTCTAGAAGTACCCGAAGTCTTGGCTCGCTCTTTGGGTGGAGCGGCAATGCAAGGAGGTCAGTGCTTCCAGGTTGTTTGTAGTGGAAATGTACAGACTCAAATTTTAGCACAACTTTCATTTGACAATGCCAGTAACAAACTGAACGAATACGCAAGCATAAATCTGTTTCACATAAATTTATCTATTTCACCAAACTCCAGCCGCGTCAAGAAAAAACATACTTGTTTATTTGCTTGTTCCCATTTTTGCAATCTCCATTGTTCTGTAGCTCTCAATTTCAAAGTGTTCAACTGGCAATCAAAAGCAACCTTACGAGTATTCTGCAGAAATTACACATTATTTCCTGTCTACTAGCGCCAGGGCATTCAGCGCGAGCCTATATCTCCGCCGTCTCGGTCGCACAAGACATTATCCACTCACGAGTGCTCTTCGACTCGAGTGCTTCTCCAGGCTACTATTCGTGGGCCAGTTCTGCTGTATGCCGTGATTTTTGCTAACTGAGAAGAGTGCAGTGGCTAACTGGCTAGGCGGGATAGCGCTCTTATCATAGAAAATTTATTTTTGCTCCAGATGGAGATGATCGATACCGGGCTTGAGAAAAAACTTACTTTCTTTCACCTTCTTTTCTATCTTCGAGAAGGTTATCATCCACTTGTTCTCCGCTGGGACAGCCTCGAGGCTCTTTATCGCTTTGAGGTCAACTAGAGGATTGATGGCAAAGGCGCAGACAACACTACCCGAGGAATCCACCCCTATCAGATCTAGGAACCCCCCGCTCAGACGCGGTGGTCTGAAGTCAGGCACAGGACAGAGAGCTTTTTTCTTCAGCATGTTATAGAGGGTGCACTTGATAGTCTGGCGAATGGTAGGCTCGTGTCTGAAATGTCGGGGAATGCCTGCTACTTCCTTTGCAAGTGCTTCTCTGAGTTCACCTTGTGAAATTTCCACCATAGTTATCCCCCTAGTACTCGCGTTGGTTTGCCGGGCTGGTCAAACTCTGTTTCACAGGCAAGATGATTCCGCCGCCTCGACTTGCCAGGGCTGAGCTGCCAGCAGTGTTGCCAGTGGGGCAGCGACAAACAGCAGCTACACAGCCCATATGACCCTCACCGCGAAAAATCACCTCGAGCAACCCTCCTGCGTCCAGGCAGTGGTCAGCTGATCAAGCTTTCTTTTGCTCCTTGTCCTCCGATCCACAAGGCGGCTGCATCACCTTTTATCCATTTCATGTCGCTTTCTGAAAGGCCGCCCTCTTCCATTTCAATAAAGTATCTTTGCGGGGAGATTAATGGATAATCACTGCCAAAAAGGATTCGTTTTGGGCCCACGATACGAAGAGCAATCGCATAAATGGCGGATTCATAAAGGAATGGCGATGCAGCCGTATCATAAGCCACCCTCGCCAAGACTTCACGAACCTCTTTTTTCAGCAGCTCATAGAAAAAAAGTCCTCCCCCCCAGTGCGCCAGGATGAAACGCGTTCCTGGCAGAGAACGCACCACCTCATACATGGCCTTCAACGGCATCATCACTTTGCCAGGGTATTGATGCCCCACTTCTTCATTGGTGTGCAGCATGAGGGGTACGTCATATGACTGGCAGCAAGAGCCAATTGGCAGAAGATATTGGCTCAGGTCCGAACCAAATGATCTGTCATAACAGGCAATTTCACCGGCGCCCTTCATGCCAGCGGCCAGACACCTTTCCACCTCAAAGGCGGCACCAGGCAGAACAGGGTTTACACAGACAAATGGCAACAGGCGGCCTTTGAAGCGGCTGGCAGCCTCACCAACGTAGTCATTGTGCCGCCTCATGAGGTCGACATCCTGCCAGGGGAAGCCAAAGGTCACAGCACAGTCGATGCCTGAACTGTCCATCTGGTCGATCAATTCTCCGGCTCCGATGAGCCTTGCCCTGGGACTGCCGTATAGAATTCTGAAAGCAGGGTCTCGCTCGAGGTATGAGTCTCGATCGCTGCGTATCTCAGGAGGGAAGATGTGTGTATGGCTATCAATGATCATGGCAGGTCAGCTATTCCCCTGCTGCCAGAAAAGGTAGGCACGCCAGCTGTCAGGTGTCCTTTTAATATGCAGGCTAATCATCAATATCGGGTGCCAGCTCGGTCTTTTCGGAGTACGAATGAGCCGCATTCCTGCCTGTCGGGGAGTCCGGCCTCCCTTTCTTTTGTTGCATGTCAGGCAGCAGGTGACAATGTTGTCCCAGGCAGTACTGCCTCCCATAGATCGAGGCACCACATGATCATACGTCAGTTCCTCCTCTGCAAAGCTCCTGCCGCAGTACTGACAGCGATAGCGGTCACGGATATAGATGTTCTGCCGGCAGAACCGTATGGTATGATCCCGAAAGCGAACGAGCCGCAGCAGTCGGACCACGGCTGGCAGCCGTAGCGTCAAGGTTACTGATCTTACTTCCCTTTCATAGGTTTCGAGAACTTCGACCTTACCCAGAGTGAGCAATGTTACAGCTCGTTTCCAGGTGATGACTCGCAGTGGCTCGTAGCTGGCGTTCAGTAGAAGCACTCGTTCCATAGGCAATTTCGCCTACTGTCACATTTCCAAAAAGAACAAGGGCGGGAAATGTTCATGATCTGCTTAAATATCACAGAGATGACAGGAAAATCAAGGAAAAGTTGGCCTGGTGCCATTTGTCTGCCTGCCCCATTCAAAAACAGGTCTGCAGCATCTGCTCGAACCGAAAAATACATGCTGCCGATTACCAAGATTTGCTGTCCAATTCTCGAACTAGCTGTTCAAAAAAGTCACAAATGCCACGAAGAACGCCAATGTCAATAAGTCCCAGGTGATCATGCCTGCTATGAATGAAACGTGTTTTCCTGCACAAGGAACTCAGGCTCAGAGAATCCAGACCCTCAGCAGAAAATACCTGGTGATCCATCATCAAAACAGGAGGCAACCAGCCATTTTTCAGCCGTACCCCTGCCCGTCTGCCAACATCTTGAACAATTCGGAGCAGCTTGCTCCTGGCAGTGCCAAACAGATGCAGGGTTGAACTGCAGCCGATGGTGTCCAGATTTACCAGCAAATGCGCGCCTTCCTGTAGATCTCTTTGGTGTTGGCGTAATAGAGAGAAGGCACCGAGCAAACCGTTCTCTTCGGCAGCAGTAAACACGAAACGCAAAGTCAAATTACGGGGTGGATGTCGGCGAAAGAGCCCTGCCAAAGCGAGAAGCACGCCAACAGCAGCACCATTATCAAGGGCTCCCGGAGAGGCGTTTCCCTCTGGGAGATTGAGTAACAGGGCGGCAAGCGAGGCTGACGTTAGGAGCAGGCCTATCCACAGCAAAGGTATATCCCAGAGGATGCTCAACAACAATGCGGGTGCAGTTAGCAGAAAGACCACAGCAGCAGTCATCCTCACCGCCATGGACGGCCTTTGACTCTTGCTGTCATAGTGAGCCAACAGCCACAAAGTATTGCGGCTGTGTTCAGATGTGCCACGTACTTCTGCGAGAATATTAGAAGCAACTGGCAAGCACTCGTTGGTTGCTCTCTGCAGTTGTTTGCCCAGTGCCAGCCAGATACGATCCCTGCAGACAAGGCAGATGGTAGGAATGACACAGAGAAAGAGAGCTAGCAGCAGCCGGGAATTCCCTATCAGGGCCGCCAGCCAGAACATGAGGGTTGAGCCGGTCATGGCCAGCCAGGACAGCCAGGATGCAAAGTTGTGCACTGTCACAGGTTCGAACCACGGCAAGAGTCCTCGCTTGTACAACACGTCGGACACAAAAGCTGCCGCCGAGCTGCCTTCACTGCTGGCAGACCTTCTCGGAAAGGCTATTGCCGCGGCGTATTGGAAAGCCCAGAGATGCGTTGCTCTTTTCATTGAACCGGGATGAGGCGAACAGCTGGGGCTATTGCTCAGTTGTCGGACTGCTCGGGCATGGGTATTTTGACAAAGGGCACCCCTTCTTTTTTTAGCATGGCTTCTTCACTCTCAGTACTCACCCCTCTGATATTCCGTTTTTCCACGACACCGCAGTGAATCTTCAGGGCTTCTTTGGCAAAATTATGTCCCACGTCCTCGAAGTTGTCTCGCACATAGCAGCACACTTCAAGCCATGCCTTCTTCCTTCTTTCACGAGGAGAAGAACTTGCCGTCGCTCTTTTCACCGCAACAGCCGCAGGCACTACTTCCACATTAATGTCATCACAAACCGGGCAGACAATCTGCCCTGCAGCTCGCTGATTCTCAAAAGAGCGAAGATTGTCAAACCACCCTTCAAAGCAGTGACCATTTCCACACTGAAGATCGTAGACAATCATAGCAGGCCCCGTGCAAGCTCATCAGTGAATCGAGTAAGGTAGATTTCTGCCTTCCAAAATCAAACCGTGGCTAACATCTCTACGGCCTCTTTTGAAATATCCTGCCTACCGCATGCTAATAGCAGCTCTTTGTCATATTTTTAAATTAGCATATAAAGGGTTCTCAGATCAACGTGAACAAGGTGAGAAGACTCTTTACTGTCTCAACAGTTCGTGAGAATAAACGACTAAGGCAAGAAACCTGAAACCTGCATTTTCTTGGACAAGGTCCTAGAAGACTGACCTGCAGCAGATCTCCAGCACTTGGGTGAGGCAGGCAGCCCTCTCTCCATAGAAGATCCTGGTCTCTCCAATGCTGCCAGAGTTTGTGGAATTTCCAGCCCAAGTGCGACAAGCATAGCAGAACACCCTCCTCTTTTTATTCACAGTGTGTGGGAAAGGCATGACAAGTGAAGATAGCTTGGAGTATTATGCCCTATGATTCTTGCAGGAGGTTCGCATGGATGAGAGTTTGCTGAAGACAATGCTGGAGTCCGCCAGAAAGGGTGGCGAAGTACTTATGAAATACCATCTCGCCTCTGACGATCTACATGTCCGAACAAAAGGCAAGTTCGATTATGTCACTGAAGCTGATGTGGCTGCTCAGCGAGCTATCGTCGCAGTCATTCAGGAGCACTACCCCGAACACGACATCCTTGCTGAAGAAGCTGCTGCTACCACCAGAAGAAGTGCAATACGCTGGATTGTGGACCCGCTCGATGGTACAACTAATTTTATTCACGGTTTTCCTGTATTTGCGGTCACTGTTGCCATTGAAAGTGAAGGTACCGTGCTAGCGGGTGTTGTCTATGACCCCACAAGGGAAGAACTCTTCCTGGCTGAAAAGGACAGAGGCGCGACCCTGAATGGAAAACCCCTGGCAGTCTCTGCAACGCGAGAGGCAAGCGAAATGCTTATTGCCACCTCTTTTCCCTGGAGAAAAAAGCTTCTCCTCGAGAGGTATCTGGCTGCTTTCAAATGTATGTTTGCTCGTGTAAATGATTTTCGCCGCACAGGATCCGCGGCGCTGGACCTTGCATATGTGGCAGCTGGCCGCTGTGACGGCTTTTGGGAGCTCGGCTTGAAACCCTGGGATATCGCTGCTGGGCATCTGCTGGTGCACGAGGCAGGAGGGAAGATTTCTGACTTTAGTGGCGGCGACCGCCACATCTGGGTGGGGGACGTGGTGGCAGGCAACACAGCGGCCCACGACTTCCTGTTGCCTGTCATCAAAGGAGTTTTCGGTGGCAATGTCTCCCAGCCATTGAAGGCTTCTCCCTGAAGGCAGCTTCTTGTTGCACCACATCCCCTGACGAACATCTGAGAATCCAAAAATCGAAGCGCTACCATTGGTGTCGGGGGCGGGATATGTTATCTTGCCTCTTGCGGAGGACATAAAAATGATTGAGTTGCCTGAAGGGCTCTATGAGGTTGACCAGGCTTACCTGGTTGGTGAATCTCGCCAACGTGTACAGCTGCGAGATGTCACTTTTGAGATCTTTGAGAACAAACGAGGCCGTAAAGCACTCAAAGGACGGTGCTTTGTTCGGAATTTCGCCTTTATGGAACTAATGCAGGATAACGAGAAAGTGCATCTCGCCCTTTCATTTTTCGACGACTATTTCCTCTGGCTCCAGGAGCCAATGGTGCAGGTGGGCAAAGTATTCGACCCTGACACAGAGTCTTCACTCATTTTCACCATCGGCAAGAGCATCGCCTTCATATCCCAGGCGGAATTCGAGAGCCGCACAGGATTACAGGAGCAGCCATCTCCTCCTTGAATCCCACGTTTAGTCCATACGAAAAATCTCCTCAGAGACGTCAACTTTCGGCAAAAAGTTCTGCTGCCTTCTGGCTGAATATGTCGAAGCTCTCTTTTCCCCACAGACAAAAGACGACTTTATCCAGGGATGTCTCTCCCCGTCGCAGAACATCAGTCACTACACCCAGCATGATCTCTGCACAACGCTCTTTGGGAAAGCCAAAGACTCCAGTGCTGATCGCAGGAAAACTGATGCTTTTCAGTCCCTTCTTGCTGGCGAGATCCAGACTGCTGCGGACCGCATCCGCCAGCTTTTTATCCTCATCTCCCTCCCCCGTCCGGGGTCCCACTGCGTGGATGACGTACCTGGCCTTCAAGTTGCCGCCTGTAGTTATGGCGGCCCCCCCGACTGGAGCACCACCGATCCGGTTGCACTCCTCCTGAATCGCTGGCCCTCCTTTGCTGCGAATCGCCCCCGCCACACCGGTACCAAGGATGAGATCTTTGTTTGCTGCATTGACGATCGCCTCTGTATCCATGTCGGTGATATCTCCCTGCAGCAGTACGAGCCTCTTGCCAGAAATTGTCCATTCCATAAATCGTCCTCCTATCCCAGGTTCAGCCAGGGTATTTCCCGGATGGATCCGAGAAATTGCAGTCGCACATAAGTGGTCAGAACGCCATGAGCAGTTCGGCAAAATAAATCACAGCAAGGAATACAGCTAGAGCAGTAGCCACTACCGCCACCAGTGCCCGCAACATAGTAGTGCGGTGAACAATGGCCAGACCAAGGGTGGAAAGATAGATTTCATAGAATTGACCAATGAAGCCCACGAGCGGAATCCATGCCAGCAAGTTTACGGCACTTGCATAACAGACTACCCGAAAACTAGCTTCATACGAGCCTGTAGTATTGAAGACTCTGGTGAGCACAAAAAAGATTATTCCAGAGCTGACAAAGGGCATGCAGAGTGCAACCAACAGCATGGGGAGAATTCGGTAGTCAAACCCTCCAGCGGCCACCATGTTCACTCCGAGAGTTACCCCAAAGAATATACTGGTACAAAGCAAGAAGAATACATATGGCCCCAGCAGACCGCCTTCTACAGGCATTGTAGGAAAAAAGGTTCGAGGTCTGAAAAGCACTGTCTTGGCCGTGCCGATGAAACCACGGAGCAACCCACTGCTGAAGGAGTTGGCTTCAACTGGATCCGGTAACTTGGTATTGTCAGATGAAGGATCAGACATCCTGGATTCTCTTGTACTCCAACCCTAGCCAACAGCTAATTTTGCTCAAAAATTAATGGCCTGCACTCTGCTTGTCAAGAAGATCGCCCGATAAAAGCGGATCGAGTAGCAGGGGATTATCTGGGGGCAGATACGAAGGAGAGCCCGGGGTCCCAAAAGAGAAAAAACCCCCATTGGCCCGGCGCACAAAAGCCAATGGGGGCGTGGGGCACCAGGTAGGGCCAGATAAGGTGGGAGGCCCTACCCAAAGCGATATATAACACATTTGCGGCGCAGATTGGAAGAAAAAAATTGCTCCAAACCCGAGCAAAAACAATTTTCTCAAACGGCGCCTCACCGCTGCAACGCCAGGTGCTCTCTCAACACTTCATCCCCGAAAACAAATTTGGAGGCGGCACCCGGATTCGAACCGGGGAATAACGGTTTTGCAGACCGTTGCCTTAGCCACTTGGCCATGCCGCCTCAATCTTATTATCTTTATCAAGGACCAGGGTCGGAGTCAAGACGTTTCTTGCTGACCAATTGTTCACTCTGGCAGTCAATGCCCTTAGCTGTTTTTCTCTCCTTTTCGAGTAACAGGTTGTTGCCCATTCTCATCTGGCGCAGCTTAAAGTTTACCGTGCCGACTGCCGGTATGTGACCGATAATCTCTACTGGGAAGCGCGCCGATTTCTCCAGCAAGATGTCAATGTCTCCCTCGAAACCGAGAAAGGAAAATTTATCCTGCTTCCCATTTTTACTCAGTGGTTCAGATTTGAGAGCTAATGGCACCACCTCAACGGTCTCCATCTTTTGTCTTTCACCTTGTGCCGACTTTTCCAGGTAGACAACCTGTCTACGCTCAGAAGCTCCAGGCTTGATTACAACCAGATACAGCCTCTTCTTGTCAAAAACACAAAGATTTAGTGGATTACCTGACTCTTTGATTTCGGCTGTGGCTAGAACATAGAGTATTGTTGAGGGTTCCATAATTGTCCGACAGGCGAATTGATCCATATCATCATATGGATAGAAATCTTTTCTGAATTCTGTCCATCTTTCCGGAATCAGGGAAGCTTCCTGGCTGTTCTTCGGTTCTCTCCTCTGCCTGAATACGCCTCGATCTGTGAAGCGATAAGTTTTCTTGAAATCCTTGAATCCCTTCCGCATCCTCACACGCTGCAGTGCCAGAGCCGTTGTCGGTGAAAACCAGCCCTTGCTTTGCAAGTACACCTCATGAAACAAGATCGGCTTGATAAGGATGTCAACACCGACTGTAAAGACCTCGGGGTCCTTTGGCTCCATCACTATTCCCTTTGCACTGTTGATCAATTCCTTGGCAGCTTCTGCTGTTGGTAGAGAAGACAATTTGACGTCAATTTGGACGCTGCTCAACAATTTCCTGGCCTGATAAGATAATTCAGACCACTCAACAATTTCCTGGCCTGATAAGATAATTCAGACCAGGTCAGCCTCGCTGGATCCAAGGCAGTGGGAACAGCTGATTCTGAGCAACTTCCCTTCACAGGAAAGATTATCAAACAGCTAACTAGAAGAAGGACCAACATATGCTGCACTTTACTAATATCCTTTTTCCCGGAGCCTGCGCATGTTACCTGCCTGCAAAGCCCGGGTTGCCAAGCTGGACGTAGATTTAAAGTTTACTGTTCCATGCTCCCAGGGCCATGCGACAACAGGAGATCCGGGCGATTCGTCACTATGGCATCAACACCAATTTGCTGCAATCGCTCCATATCTTCCAGAGAATCCGGTGTCCACGCAACCACCCGCAGGCCCAACTCATGTGCTTCCTGAAGAAGTGGAGCTGTTAGCTCCTGGTAATATGGCCCCCAATGGGTACCGCCAGCTGTTCGCACCATCTGGGGAATAGATCCCTTGAAGTCAGCAATGTCAAAGCCAGCGGTCCAGGGAGAGTGTCCCTGTCCATTGCCGATGATATTGCTCTTTTCGAGAGAAGCCACGGAGAGGTATACTGTTGGCATCGCTGGCGCCCTTCTTTGCACATATTGCAGGGCCCGCCAGTCAAATGAAAGAATAAGAGCACGATGCTCCATGTCTTCGTGGTGCAGAACTTCCAGGACCTCGTCAACTACTGCCTCAGGTGGCGCGCACAGGTTGGCTTCCACTGGTGATGTCTTTATCTCAATCCAGATAGTCGTCTCGTTGTTTTTTCCTTCTTTCATCAGTGAAATAACTTCGCGCAAGGTTGGGATTCGCTCTTCATCCCTGGGCTTCTGCTGTGGATACCGTCGGGCATAAGTGCTGCCGGGCTGCAGGCGTCCCACATCATAGGTCTTCAGACGGGCAAGGGTCATGTCTTTCACTACCGGCACGGTACCGGCTGCCAACCACGAACCCTCCGCATCGCGGGTAATAGCAGGATTCAGGCGGTAGTCATGATAAACAACAACCTCTTGATCAGCGGTTAGCAGAACATCCACCTCAATGCCATCCACCCCTAGATCCAACGCCTGTTTGAAGGCAGCCAGGGTATTCTCCGGTGCGAGACCGGCTCCACCTCGGTGGGCGATGACCAGGGGGTTGCCTGTCATTATTTCCATGTTCTCGGGTCGTCTGACCTTATTTGTTCATTTGGTGAGAAAATCAGTTGCTTGTTTGATCAAACTGCTATCAGAGATCAGAAAGACCGTATCCCATTCCTTCAAAACGTGGTCTCCCCGGGGAATGCAAAACTGATCCTCGTCGGGGTGATAGATTCCTACGAGCACACACTCCTTGGGGAACTTTTTTTGTTCAGCAATTTCCCTCACGGTCAGTCCAACGCTCTTTGCTCCCGGCGGGATTTCTACTGCGCAGATCTCGGCCTTGCCGCCTCCCAGTGACATTATCTTTTTCACCTTGGAATGCTCAGTGACATTATCTTTTTCACCTTGGAATGCTCGATTTCGATGAGAAGCTGGTGCAGAATCAAATCAGTCAGGCTGATAATGGTTGTTATTCCGGCAGATCGATAGGCACGCTCGTAATCAGGTTTTCGCAACAGGGCGATGATTGTCGGCACTCCCAGACTTTTGGCGAGAATTGCCGTGGCTATGTTGGTTGCATCATCACGTACCAGACAGAGCAGGATATCTGCTTTTCTTGCCCCCGCTTTATCCAATATACTGATATCAGTAGAACTTCCATGAATGGTCATTGCGCCAGTTTCCGCATACACTGCTTCACAAACTTCCCTGTTGATGTCGATCACCACCACGTCATGTTTGTTGGCTACCAGAAGTTTCAGGAGCTGGTAGCCGGTTACTCCCGCCCCTGCAACAATGATGTGCATTGTCTCGTCTCCTTGGTTCTTTTTCAAGACCTCCACGCCTTGAGGTTGAACAACAGAAGCACCGGCAGAATCTCCAACCGTCCCGCCAACATGCCTAGAATATAGACGACCTTTATCAAAGGATGAAGTTGCCCCATCTCCGACACGGGAATGTAACAGGGACCAATATTCCCTAAGGCACTGAACATTCCTGACAGAGCCGCGTAGCCGCTGTAGTGAGAAAGATACTCGGTCACCCCACCCCCGAAAATGAGCAGGACAATCCACATAAAGAAAAGTCCTCCCACCCTCTGAATCTCATCAAGCGGTACAAGTTCACCATCAATTACCACCCTGGTCACAGCCTGAGACGGTACCCGCATCCGATATACCTCCCGTCGAATCAATTTATTCATGATAGCAATGCGCAACACCTTTATGCCGCCGGAGGTAGATCCCACGCAACCCCCTATTACCATCAGTACCAGGAAAAGTTGTCGAGCCCCTTCACCAAAATACGATGTGCTTATGTCCCGGGTGCCAAATCCCGTAGTGGTAATTATAGATACTACCTGAAAGAGTACGCTACGAAGACTCTCCTCCAGCTCATGCCAAAATCTGGGACTGCTCAATGATAATTTCCAGATCGGCTCAATCTTGACACTCCTTTCCAGAAAGATGAGAGCAAGAAAAATAGCGATGAGGGTCCACCAGTAGCGAATTTCCAGATTATCGCCAAGCGCCCGCCAATTCCCTTTTAACAAACGATAATGCACCGCAAAACTGGTGCCCCCCATGATCATGCCCAAGATTAGCACGTACTGAATCGAGATATAGTGAGAATGTCCTGACAGTCGATAGTAGTCGATACTGGCATCATAGGGTGAGAAGCCCCCGGTAGAAAGTGTAGCAAAGCTGTGGCAAATACTGTCAAACAGAGAAACATCCAAGGCATACAGCGCAACAGCTATGACCAAAGTCAAGCCCACGTAAATGGTGAAGAGAATCTTTACGGTATGCGCAAGTCCTGGAACAGGGCGGCTGACAGCTATTTTATGCCCCTCAGCTCCAAACAAACGATGAGTGCTGCCCCCCTTGAAAACAACCACCATGAACATGGTGAGTATACCTAACCCCCCGATCCACTGGGTAAGGGCGCGCCAAAAAATGATGCTCCTGGGCATATAATCTAGGCCAGTAAACATCGTGATACCGGTGGTAGTAAAGCCGCTCATTGCCTCAAAGAAGCCGTCTAGATAGCTGCTATTAATAGCGA
>JAFDGZ010000055.1 GCA_019309045.1 Deltaproteobacteria bacterium
ATGGAAACATCACTTACCTAAAGGTCAACTGAGGCTACCTGAGATGCGCGACTATGTTCTTTGCGGAGCAGGCCTTCCTGCCAAGCACCTCCGCCCGGGGAGCTCGGCTACGGCTACGGTTACGATGCCCGTTTCGGCTGCCGGCCACGGCTTTGGGCTCTTCCTTCGTTGCTGTGACCCGCTCACTTTCGCGGCAAAATGCCCCACCCACAGAACCATTGCCGATAACCAACAACTGATAAACGATGAAGCCTTTTGCATCGTAACAAAATCTGCTATGGTTCTTATAACTTGCCATAGCCCAAGGCAGTTTTTCTTTACGTTTCTTGCGGCTCGAGCCAATTGGGCAAAACGGCAGGAGCCGATGACAGGTTTGCGCCCTGTCCGGATTATCTGCTGCCAATAACCTCCCGACGGAGAATCCTTATGGCACGATCAACCTTAATCCGCCCACCACGCGCCGGCTACTTCGCCATGCTGCCATTGATCATCCTGGCGCTGGCAACTGCATGCCAGAAACAGACAAGGTCCACAATCCCACCTGCCAGTACCATTCCAAAGGCGGAGAGCACCAGTCAACCACAATCCCAGCAACGGTGCGGGCAGCTCGAACAAGTTCTCGCCCAGTGCAATTCTGCCAGGAAGCAACTGCAAGACGACAAGGCAGCTCTGCACTGGCGGCTCCTGGAAAAGGAGTACCAGTTGAAGAGGGCGAACAGGCGTTGGAGCGCTCTGGAAAAAAAGCTTGATCAGGCCATCCTTGAAGTTGTCCAGGCCAGAGCAAAGGTTGATTCCGTGGCAAGCAAAGCAGAGGCCGCTACCAACATGGCGGAAGCCGAGGTGACCCTGAAGTCGCTGACAATGAGCAGGTCGAAACAGGGGAAGGGTTCAGAGCTCGACCGCGCCCAATATCTTTTGAGGTTGAGCAATGATGAATTCCAGAGAAAGAACTACAGCGGCGCCCTGTATCTTGCTCAACAGGCGAAAAAGTGCCTGATGGAATACAGAACAAGTCAGCCTGCCCTGAAAAAGAGTGCATCTTCGGACGAAACCGCCTTTGCCGTGCCCTTGCCCCTTCGAGTCATCAAGAGATCAAATGTCCGCCAGGGGCCCGGTACCGACTACAAAATTATTGCTACCTTGCCGCCGCACAGCCTGGTAACCGGATTTATCTACAAAGGGAGCTGGGTCAAGGTGAGAAGCAAGAACAACATCATCGGTTGGATTCACCAGGACCTGGTAAAGGGGCTGTGAGTCGAACCTGACCTAGTCAGGATTATCGAGCCCCTGCTGTCTCAATTCAAGAAATCAAACTATAAGAGGTGGCCATCAGCCGAAACGGGCCTCGTAACCGTAACCGCAGCCCAGCACGTCAAAGGGGCCATGGTAACGAAGCCCGTATCGGCTACGGTTCAAGGCTAGGTGTTTAGAGATCAGCCCCAGTGCTTACTGCCTGCTGCCTGGTAATTCCCCGGCCCTCCTAGCCCCTGGCCCTGACTGACTCGTTAATGGCCGGAAGAAAAAGGCCTGGCTTTGTAAGCCAGGCCTTCTTGTGGGGGATGTATATGCGCTGGTGCCGAGGCCCAGAATCGAACTGGGGACACGAGGATTTTCAGTCCACTGCTCTACCGACTGAGCTACCTCGGCACTCTTTACGCCAGAGTGAACCTCCCTTCACTACTACTAATTCGGCTCCACCTTGTTTTGTCGGTCAGTCTTATACGCTCCCCCAGTTCTTTTGTCAAGAAGAAAAGGAATCCGCAAGCTGCACCATTTTTCGCTGCCAGACCAGATGCCGGCCCAACAGGGCAGGGCAAACTGGCAGAGTCATTCCAGTTGGTTGGCCGTGTCCTGATTGCAACCATGTCAACCTGGCCGCTGCTCAGGGCGCTCCTGCACGTTGGGCAAGCGCTACGCCGTTCGTCAGGCTCAAGCCTGCTGGACCGTGATAAGTTATCTTCTTTGCCGCCAGGCAATACCCTTGCCCCTGTAGCACTTCAGTGGCGCACCTGAAACAGTCGTCAGGCTTATCCGGATTGTGAAATAGATACCAGCCAAGCATGCCGCCCGGCTTCAGACACTTTACAGCGCTCGTGAAGAGAAGGTGCAGTTGAACATGCCGCGCCTGTTCTCGGGGCTCAGCAAGAATTGCCTCTGTGTAGAAGTACTCTGGTACGTTGGAGAGGTAAATGAAATCCCACTGTCCAGGGGAACACGCCAAAAAGCTGGCAATGTCAGCCTGCAGCAAGCGCACCACAGCCGTTCTGCTCCTCATTTGAGAAAATGCCGCCGGCTCCTTCAGGTAGGGGATTTCCTCCAGAAACCACAGGTCAGTTGGCCGCAGCAGCGAGGCAAACGGATGGCCGTGCCTCGCCAGGAGTCCGGGCCAGCAGTGTGCTCTCAGCTGCGGCGCAGCAGCCAGCAGCTGCTGGTACAGTTCCAGCCAGCGCTGCGGCTTGAATGTGGCGGCAATGCCTCTGCGAGCCAAGAAAGCCGCGGCCCGCTCAATGCCGGCAAGAAAGAACCAGAGAAAATCTTCATACGGCAATATCCGAACCGCAGCATTTTTTATCTGGCAGAGAGCCAATGCTGCTGTGGAGATGTCCACGGCCAGCACAGATTTCGCATCCCTGCCAGCATAATAGAGCGGCAAGTCACCCGATCCCCCTATAGTGAGGACGTCTCGGGCTCTCAAGCTGATGGCATCCAGTACGGTAAAAGGGTATTCGGTACAGAAAAGGTAGGGTGCAGTGCGGGCGGAAAAAGTCCCTCTCTGCCTGGTGGCCATTGGTGCACGTTTCTGGCAGTGGCTGGATCTCCTGCCTGTTCTTGCAGACTAGCGCTGGACCATGGGCAACACAAAACTGTCGGCAGCAGCAGTGCTGGCCCTTCGAGATACCGTTAAGTGGGGCTAGGTTTTGTCCTTTTCAGATTCGCTTTCTTTTTCCATCTCCTGCATGGCAGCTGCCAGTTCTTCTTCTGAAGGCTCTGACAACCCGGAATCCTTTTTCTCTGGTTCGGTCTGCAGTTGATCTTCGAGTTCCTTGGCCAGGGTGGCAAGCTCGTCCTCCTGGAGATCCAGCTCCATTTCTGCATCCTCAACCTTTTCAGCAGGCTCGGCTGCCTTGTCCGGTACCACCTCAGCCTCTGTCTCCTGAACTTCGAGCTCCTCCAGGTCTATTGCCTCCATGGTCTCCTGTACCCCGGGGACCGTTTGTAAACCTTCTTCATCAGCCTTCTGCTCGGGTCTCTGGCCTTCCTCGTCCGTTTCTATTTCCAGCCCCAAGAATTCCTCTTCCTCGAGGTCCAGGTCATCACCCAGCTCTTCCAGGCTCACTTCATGCGTTTCTTCCACGGCTGGAGCCGCCTCTTCTGTGGTCTCCATGCCTTCCATGTCCACAGTAGACTGCATGCTTCTCATGTCCATGGTCTCTTCCAGGGTTTCTGAGGCGCCAGCATCCAATCCCGGCAGCTCAATCTCGCCCTGCTCCGTAAAAGCAAGTTCTCCCGGGGCAGGAGCACTCTCTTCCTGGTATTCTCCCACCAGGCTGCCGAGAAGAAAGGGCACCTCCGGCCTGATGTCCAGGAGATTGAGCGTCTGCCGGACCTCGGTGAGATCTCGCTGGCATTTCTTGCAGGCAGACAGATAATCAAAGCTGACGTAGCCACACTTGGGGCATCTCATGATATCCTCCTTCCCCCGCACAGTCACTCACCGGAATGTACGGCTCAGAAGAGGTCGAAAACCGCTATGGCGTTTCCATTGCCTGGCAGTATAGCGGAACCTCCTTGCAGGTCAAGGTTAATGCCGATATCTCATTGCTCGCCCGGGACAACGCTGGCTGCAATCCGTAAAACATCCGGTTCAAAATCCCATGTCTCCCATTTCATACTGGAGCAGGCTCAGCACCGTTATTACAGCCGTCTCAGTTCTCAGAATGCGTCTCCCCAGAGACGCCTGTTGAAAACCCCGGCTTGCAGCTTCTTCTATCTCTTCCCCGGTGAAGCCTCCCTCCGGTCCTATGCAGGCGCATACCTGGCGCACCTTTCCTGCTGTTCTCAGCATCTCTTTCAAGCCTTGCTCCACCTCGTGCTCCCAGAAAATCAATTTAAACCAGCTGTCATCAAAGCGCTCCAGAGCAGCAGTAAATGAAGCAGGCGGCAAAATTTCCGGCACTCGATTTCGTCCACATTGGCGTGCGGCCTGGGCGGCAATGCGCTGCCAGCGAGAGGTGCGGCTCATCTTGCCCCCCCCAGGCAGCCAGTTCTGCGACCGGGCCGTTGCCGCAGGGGCAATCCCTGTTGCGCCCAACTCCGTGGCCTTCTGCATCGCCAGATCCATGGTGGCCGGCCTGCTGATACCCAACACCAGCCAGAGGGCCAGGGGAGATTCCCTGTCCACCCAGACGCCCTCCTCCAGGCGCACCCGCACTTGTTTCTTGCGAATATCCAGGATCTCCGCAGGAAATTCCCTGCCGCTGCCATCGAACAGCACCAGCCGCTGTCCAGGCTGCAAGCGCAGCACCCGGCTGAGATAGCGAGCTGTCCTGCCGGCGAGCAGGTGCTCGCCGGCAGCCAGCGAATCCTCCTCCACAAAACAGCGTCGTAGCCTCATTATTGTCAAGGCTCAACAAGGGGGCGGCACCCCCCAGCGAACTGCCTCCTGCTCCGGGGTCTCCGCGTACTACAGCGGCGGCCTCAACTGGTGCAGGTACCAGCGGATAATCACGGGCCCCCAGAAAACATACGTCATCGCCCCCAGTGCCAGAAACGGACCGTAGGGGATCATGGTGCTGCCGCTGCCTTTTTCTTTTCGCAAGACCAGCAATCCCGCTACAGCCCCCACCAGAGAGCTGGTAAAGAGGGTGAACAACACCCCCGGCAGACCCAGAAAAGCTCCTATCATAGCCAGCAGCTTTATGTCGCCGCCGCCGATGCCCTCCTTTTTGCGCAGCAGCTGGTAGAGCATGGCCACGGTGAACAGGATGCCGCCGCCAGCTGCCAAACCGAGCAGCGACCCTGCCACGGTATGGCGAGGAAGCAGCAAAGCAGCAAGCAAACCAGCAACAATACCTGGTATAGTGATTACATCCGGAATAGTGTAGGTGTCCAAGTCAATGAATATAACGACCAGCAGAGCAGCAAAAAAGACAAAATAGACGACAAACTCTACGCTCAAACCGAAGACGCAAAAAAGACCGAGTCCCAGAAGACCGCTGAGCGCTTCCACCATAAAATAGCGGGGTGCTATTGGTGCGCCGCAGCTGCGGCACTTGCCCTTGAGCACCAGGTAGCTCAGCAGGGGGATGTTGTCGTAGAAACGAATAGGGCTCTGACACTCTGGGCAATGAGAACCCGGTTTCACAATGGATTTGCCTTTGGGAAGCCGCACAATACACACATTGAGGAAGCTCCCCACCGAAGCACCCAACAAAAAGATCAGAACCAAAAGCAAGACTTCCACTGGTTCTCCCCGAGCAGATGGTTGCTGTCTGCCATATCCCAACCGACACAGAGCTAATGGTAACTTTGCACAAACAATGCCAAACTTACAGATGCAAAAGAAATCCGCGCCGCTCCACCCTGGTCTGGCCGCCAGGCAAGAGGCCTGCTGGCAATATGCTACTCACTGTCAACCATTGCTTCCGCAGGCAAGGGTTCGGTGTAGCCGCAACTTTTCTCCGGACAGACGAGTTGTCTCTTGCCATTTTTCTGTTTGCGCACCAGTAGATAGCTGCTGCCGCACTGGGGACAGGCTCTGGGGAATGGTCTGCTCCATAGAACGAAACGGCAGTCTGGATATTTGCTGCAGCCATAAAAAATCTTTCCCCGCTTGGAGCGGCGCTCCACCAGTTCGCCGTCGCATTCCGACCGCGGACAGGCCACCCCGGTGCCCATAGGTCTGGTGTTGCGGCATTTGGGATAATTCTCACAGGCGAGGAACAGGCCTCCCCGGCGGCTTTTTTTCACCAGAAAGTGGCCGCCGCACTTTTCACATATCTTGTCGGTGCGTCTAACCTCCTTGTCGTTGTCTCCCTGATCCTCCGTTTGCAGTGACCTGGTGTTCTTGCACTGTGGATATCCGCTGCAGGCGAGAAACGGGCCGAAGCGTCCCTCCTTGACTACCATGTCCCTGCCGCAGAGCTCACAGGTTCCCTTCACCTCACCACTGGCAGCCAACTGAATCCTGCCCTTGTCATCTCTGGTAAAATTCTTGCTGTTTCTGCAGGTAGGATATCCTGAACAAGACAGAAATGCACCATTTTTCCCCCAGCGGATGTGCATCTTCCTGCCGCACAGCTCACAGTCGATATCTGTTGGCAGACCCTCTCTTTTCACATCAGGCATTTTCAACTGCGCCTGCTGCAGGGTCTGCTGGAACTGTTCGTAGAACTTCTCGATCACCTGGCGCCAGCCGGTATCGCCTGTTTCAACGCGATCCAGGTTCGCCTCCATCTGAGCGGTGAAGGCTACGTCCAGAACCTCCGGAAAACTGTTCACCAGCAAGTTGTTGACAAGCATTCCCAGCTCTGTGGGCCTGAATCTGCCTTTTTCTTTGACGGTGTATTCCTTGTTTTGAATCACCGCCAGAATATTGGCATAGGTACTGGGGCGTCCTATGCCCTTCTCTTCCAGCTCCCGGATGAGGGTTGCCTCAGTGAACCGGGGGGGCGGCTGGGTAAAGTGCTGCTTCGGCAGCAGCTGCCGCAAGCGCAGCACTGCCCCCTCCTGCAGATCCGGTAGTTTTGCAGTCTCCCGTTCATTCTCCTCGCCATTATCCGTGCCCTCTATATAGAGTTTCATGAAGCCCGGAAAACGCAGTATAGTACCAGTGGCCCGCAACAAAAGGTCCGCGGCAGCAATTTCCACCACAGTGTGATCAAAGAGGGCCTGACTCATCTGACTGGCCACAAAACGCTTCCAGATCAGCTGGTAGAGTGCCAGCTCCTGTTTGTTGAGATAGGGAGCCACCTTCTCCGGGGTTCTGGCCACCGACGTTGGTCGGATTGCCTCATGAGCGTCCTGGGCTCCCTTGCGGCTGCGATAGACCCGCGCCTTTTGTGGAAGATACTCTTTGCCCAGCTCCTGGACAATCCAGTCCCTGGCCTCGGCCACTGCCTCCCCGGCTACCCTGGTGGAATCCGTTCGCATATAGGTAATGAGACCCACGGCGCCCTGATCCCCCAGTTCGATGCCCTCATAGAGGCGCTGGGCCGTGGCCATTGTCCGCTGAGCTGTAAAGCGCAGCTTCCTGGCTGCCTCCTGCTGGAGTGTGCTGGTGATGAATGGCGGCGCCGGCGCCCGTTTGCGGCTTTTCTTGTCAACCTTTGTGACCGTATAGGTGGCCTTTTCCAGAATCTTGACCAGGTCATTGGCCTGCGCCTCATTGGCAATGGTGAGCCTTTTACCGCCCCTCTTCCAGAGACGCGCTTCAAAGGGCGGTGGTTCAGGACCCTCCAGAGCTGCGGTTATGGTCCAGTACTCTTCACTCTCGAAGGCCTGGATTTCTGCTTCACGCTCACAGACGAGCCGCAAGGCCACCGATTGAACCCGGCCGGCGCTGAGACCTCTCTTGACCTTGTCCCAGAGAATGGGTGAAATCTGATAACCCACCAACCTGTCGAGCAGCCTCCTTGCTTGCTGTGCTTCATAGCGATGCCTGTCCAGTGAAGATGGCTTGCGCAGTGCCTCTTCAATGGCCCTGCGAGTAAACTCATTGATGAGCACCCGGTAGATTTGCTTGTCCCCAGCCTGCAGTTCCTCAGCTATATGCCAGGCAATCGCCTCACCTTCACGGTCAGGATCTGGCGCCAGGTATATGGCCTCCGCATTCCTGGCAGCCTTGCGCAGCGACCTGAGCACTTTCTCCTTACCTTTGATGACTTCATAATGCGGTTCGAAACCATGTTCGATGTCTATACCGAGGTTGTTCTCGGGCAGGTCTTTCACGTGTCCCACTGAAGCCTGGATGAGAAAGTTCTTGCCAAGATACCGACTGAGAGTCCGTGCCTTGGTGGGTGATTCAACGATTAACAAGGATTTAGCCATTATATTTCCCCATTGGTACAGCTAGCAGGCAACCTGGCGAATCTATAGCATAAAGGTTTCCTTGACGAACATGGTCCCCGGCAGTTGCTGCACGAGGCCCTTGATTTCGAGATGCAGCAGCAGTTCAGCTGTACGTGATACAGACAGGCCTGTCTGCCTGGCAATATGGTCGATATGCAAAGGTTCGCCGCCGAGTGCCTCCAGCACATCCTTTTCGCGCTGGTCGAGCTCGATGCCCCGCTGTTCTCCAGCCGCCACATTGCTGGGCGCTGCAGCTGCCGCGGCACTCCCCAACATGGGCAGGATCTCCTCGATGATATCCTCTGCCTTTTCCACCAGCTTCGCCCCTTCCTTTATCAGGCGGTGCGGTCCTGCCACCCCAGGACTGCCCACTGCACCCGGCACCGCAAAGACCTCCCGCCCCTGGTCCAGCGCCATTCGGGCAGTAATGAGGGAGCCGCTCTTGGCAGTGGCCTCCACTACCACCACTCCCAGGGCCAGACCACTTATGATTCGATTCCTCACCGGGAAATTGCCAGGCTCCGGCGGGGTACCCAGGGGGAATTCACTCAGCACAGCTCCAGCAGAGGATATCCGCTCAGCCAGCTTGCGGTTCTCTGCCGGATAGATTCTATCCAGCCCTGAACCTAGCACCGCCACTGTTCTGCCTCCCCCTTCCAGGGCGCCGCGGTGAGCAGCACTGTCCACCCCTCTGGCCATGCCGCTAATCACAGTCCAGCCCTGCAGCGCCAGCTCGGCACAGATCTTTCTGCTGACGCTCAGACCATAGTGCGAAGCGCGTCGCGACCCTACAACTGCCACAGCACGATCGTCTGCAGCAAGCAACTTTCCTCTGACAAAGAGCAGTGGGGGAGGATCCACAATGTTCGCCAGGCGATTGGGATAGGCGGCAGTACCGAAGCGGAGGCAATGAATTCCGAGCGCTGCCAGACGCCGCCGTTCCCGCTGCGCCACCTCTTCCACAGGAAACTCTCTGATAGCATCGATGGCGCTTCGGCGCAAACCCGGAATCCTCTCCAGTTGACGGCTTGTGGCCGAAAATATCCTGTGGACTTCACCGAAATGCTCGAGCAACCGATGGAATGTCCTGGTACCTATACCCGGTACCAGTGCAAGCGCCAGCCAGTATGAATCCTGGTCCACTGCGTGCCCCCCTGGACCACGTGAGGAAGGGTTTTTGCCCGCACGTTCACTGTATCACTGCCGGGCGTAATGCCTGAAATAGCCGCACCCGGGCGGCTGTCAAAGAAAAGCTTAGTCCAAAAAAGAGGCCATGGAGGCTGTGGTGCCAGCACCATGGCCTGAAGCCTTTTTTCAGCAAAGGAATCAGTTCTGCACAACTGCCCGCACCCGTTCTCCAGCTATGAATTCACTCTTGGCGCTGGTCACCACGGCTGCTGCAGTGTCTTTCTCCACCGAGAGCACCAGAAGTTCGGCAATCGGCTCTGCGGTCAGAATGATTTCCGGCTCTCTGCTCAAGAGACTCGTTGCTCTCGGCTCCCGGTATACCTCGAAACGATTGCCTGTCTGAATACCCTGTTCCTCACCAAGATCGAGAAAGACGATCTGGTAGTCCGCCATCAGTCGAACACGGTCTCTGGCAAGAATGACATACCCTTCTTTCGGCTCGGTTGCATCCTGGAGCACTATTTCAGGCGAATGCTCCCTGTAGGGCATCAATTTGTCACCCTCTTCAATTGGGAAGTAGGAGCGCACAACTCTGGTCAGCGCATGGCTGGGCGTTACTTCCAGCACTTCCAGCACTCCCAGGATGGTGTTCAAATAGCCCACCTCTTTGTTGGTGATGGGATGGAGAATCTTCTCCGAAGTCTTGATGACCATGTAGCGGTCGCCAACTTTCACCTCAGAAGGATGCCGCATTTGCACAAAGACTTCATCACCCAGACTGATGAGGACCTTCTGGTGGCGCTCTCCCAGAACCAGGCCGATCCCCTGTGGTGGCTCCGGGGTAATGAACCCCACCTGGTCTATCTCTTTGAAGGTTATGTGAGCCGGGCCTAGCGGTTCAGGCGGCGCCACTGTCGTGGGTTGAGGCATGCTCACAGCCGGCGCTGGCTTGACCCCGCCGGGCAGTTCGTAGTACACCCTCAGTCTATTGCCCGGGTAGATCCAGTGCGGGTTGGTAATGTACTGATTCCATTCCCACACCTTGGGCCAGACCCAGGGGTCGTGATACAACTCCTCTGATATATCCCAGAGCGTGTCACCTTTTTTCACAGTATACGTGTATGTTTCTTCCTGCTCGGTGCTGGTTTTCCCCTGCTCCTGCGCCCAGACATACGAGAGAAAGCCACCACTTAAAAGCAATGCCCCTGCCAAAACCCACACCCATGCTTTCTGTTTCACGGCCGCACTCTCCTCTGTTCAGGTGGAACCAGGTCCCTGACGGCCCTGCCCGTCTTCTATCTTTATCCTTTATCTGCCTTTAAATATATGCCATTTACTGCGCTGTCAACCTTGCAAATTTTGCAAGATCCATACCCATAAGGTACTTTTGAGCAGAAGCAACTTGTAATGCATCAACCAGACCGCCCATCTCCTCCGCTCGGCAGCTTCCCAGAAGTATAGCAAAGAGCACCCTGTCCGACCTCTGCTGTCTCCTTTATTTCTTTTTTGCACCCCGCGAGCCTCTTCCCACTCCACGCCTCTCAAAGGCTAGCAGCACCGGGCTGGCCACAAAAATCGAGGAATAGGTACCCACTATCACCCCCACCAGCAGGGCAAAGGCAAAATCATGGATCACTCCTCCACCGAGGATAAAAAGAGCTGTCACCACCACGATGGTAGTGCCCGAGGTGAGAATGGTACGGCTGAGAGTCTGATTGATGCTCTGATTGATCAATTCGGCAAAATCCATTCTTTTTGCTTTGCGCAGGTTCTCCCTGATGCGGTCGAAGACAATAATGGTATCGTTGAGCGAATAGCCGATGATGGTGAGAAGGGCAGCCACCACGCTGAGATCGAATTCCTTGTTGGTGAGAGCAAAGGCACCCACAGTGATCATGACGTCATGTATCAGGGCGACCACTGCCCCGAGGGCATAGGTCAGCCGCAGGAACCAGCAGCAGCCCAGAGTAATGACCAGGGCGGCCAGGATGAGCATGGGGATGCTCATGCCAATAGCCCGCAGCACGTAAACCCCAAGAATCAGGGCGCCCGCCATAATCAGCCCCGGCATCCATTTCAACTCGAAGCGACCAGAGATGTAGATGGCTATGAAGAGCAGGGCATAGTATATGGCAAGAAGGGCCTTCTGGCGCAGGTCCTTGCCCACTTTGGGCCCCACCATCTCCACCCGTTCCACCACTGCCTTGCCCTTGCCGTAGAGTTGCTCCAGGCTCTGCTGCACTCTGCTGCTCAGACTGCTGAGTTCTGAGCTGGTAGCCTCAGTTCTGATGAGAAATACCCTGCCACCCTCAGCACCGAAGCTCTGGATGGCGCTCTTTGACAGGCCCGCCTGCTGCAGACCCTGCCGTATCCTATTGATGGTGGTAGGCTCCTCGAACCTCACCTGGACAATGGTGCCGCCAGCAAAGTCAATGCCGAGCAGGGAACTGCCCCGCCAGATCAGGGCCACAGTGCCAACTACGATCAGGGCAAGAGAAACAGCGAAAGCTATCCGACGGCGTCCCACAAAATTGACATTTACATCAGGTTTGATGAATTCCATTGATAGTCTCCATCTACTGCAACAGATTGCCGAATACTAGACACTCAGTTTCTGCAGTCGTCGCTTTTGCAGCAGGTAATCGAACACCACTCTGGTGCCGAATATCGCCGTAAACATGCTGGCAACGATCCCCAGGCTCAGCGTGACGGCAAAGCCTCTCACCGGGCCGGTGCCAAACTGGAAAAGCACCACAGCTGCAATGAGAGTGGTCACGTTGGCGTCGAGAATGGTAAGGGTGGCCCTGCCGTAGCCGTTGTCCACCGCAGCTCGCGGCGTTTTGCCCAACCTGAGCTCCTCGCGTATGCGTTCAAATATCAACACGTTGGCATCCACTGCCATACCAATGGTCAGGATGATGCCGGCAATGCCTGGCAAGGTCAAGGTGGCGCGCAGACCTGCCAGACCTGCCATGATCAGAATGATGTTCAACACCAGAGCAAAGTCGGCTATCACCCCGCCTATGCCGTAATAGACGGCCATGAACACCACCACCAGCGCACCACCCACGGCCATGGAAAACAGCCCTTTGCGGATGGAGTCCTTGCCCAGGGAGGGACCCACGGTTCGCTCCTCGAGCACCTTCACCGGCGCTGGCAGAGAACCAGCGCGCAGCACCACCGCCAGATCCCGGGCCTCGTCCATGGTGAACTGCCCCTCGATGACGGCCCGGCCACCGCTGATGCGGTCCTGGATGACCGGCGCAGAGTAGACATTGCCGTCCAGCACGATGGCAAGCCGTTCCTTGACATGCTCGCCGGTCAAGCGTTCGAAAAGCTTGGCGCCCCGATCATCGAAACTCAAAGCCACATACGGCCGATTGTACTGCCGGTCGATGCGCACCTCGGCGTCAGTGATATATTGCCCGGTAAGAAGCGTCTGGTCTTTGAGCAGATATTGCGTGCGGTGCACCTGTCCGGTCACAGGATCCACAGTCCTGCTTTCGTAAATCTTGTCGCCCGGCGGTATCTTTCCCCTGAGAGCATCCTGCAGGCTGTGCTTTTCATCCACCAGTTTGAATTCCAGCAGGGCGGTTTTGCCTATCAGATTCACAGCACGCTGAGGATCCTTGATGCCGGGCAGCTGCACCAGGATACGATCCTCGCCTTGAGTGCGGATATCAGGCTCTGACACGCCAAACTGGTCGATTCGATTGCGGATGGTCTCCAGTCCCTGATCCACAGCGAGCTTCTTGATGTGACGTATCTGGCTCTCCTGCAGCCCCAGGACAACCTGGATGCTCTCACTGCCAAAATCGCGCTTTTTCTCTTCCAGCATGGGAAAATTTTCTTTGAGTATTCCGGCAACAGGCTGCCACTGCTGGCCCTTCGCCAGAACCACCAGAATATTTTCTCCCTGACGCTCCACCTTTCGAAAGCGGACATGGGACTTGCGGAGTTGTGCCTTTATTTCCTGGGCCAGCCGTTGGGCCGTGTTCTCTACCGCCTTTTCCGTTTGCACCTCCAGGACCAGGTGCATTCCCCCCTGGAGATCCAGACCAAGGTGGATCTTGTCCTCCGGAAAGACCCTTGTCCACCATGGCGGCAACTCTTTTACCAGCGTAGGGAGAAGGTAGATGAGTCCGAGCACCAGAACCGCGAGTACGATGAGTGAACGCCACTTCAGGTTCTTCACGGCGTCTTTCTCCTTTTCTTGTGTGTCACCAGTCGATTGCCAGAGGTAGCACTCTTGCTCCTCCCGGCCTCAGCCGGGCTGTCAGCCGAACTTCGGCTGTTGTCGCCACTGTTCCTGAAGCTCAGCTCTGATGTGCTAGCCAAAATGGGCAGTGGTTTCTCACTAGCACTAATCATGCCGGATTCGCAAGAGTGAGGCTGCAGGTCCTCCTGGCAGCAACTTACTTCTTGCTGTTTTTGCTCTCCTGCTCAGTGGAGACCAGGTTGGCAATGTATCCTCTTCCCACTTTTACCCTGACCTTTTCAGCGATCTCCAGTGTCACCACCGTGTCAGTCAGGCCCGTGATTCTGCCATGGAGGCCGCCGCTCGTTATGACCATGTCTCCTTTTTTCAAATTGGCCAGCAGGGCGCGGTGCTGTTTTTGCTTTTTCTGCTGCGGCCTGATCAAGAGAAAATAAAAGATGCCAAACATCAGCAGCAGCGGCACCAGTGCGGCAAATCCTCCTCCCTGGGCACCACCGGCTCCACCGGTACCCATGGCATAGGCAACTCCCATTAGATCCATTTACAGCCTCCTCTCATTCCAGCAAACTACTCCTATGGCCAGACTTTTTCAATTGTCATCCTCTTGCTGTCGTTGTTGATAAAAATCCTCTTTGAACGCTTCGTACCAGCCGCCGCTCAAAGCCCTGCGAGCCTGTCGCACGAGTTCCAGAAAATACCAGAGATTGTGAATGGTGTTCAACCTGTAGGCCAGCAACTCTCTCGTGGCAAACAGATGCCGCAAATAGGCCCGAGAGTAAGACCGGCAGGTGTAGCAGCTGCACTGTTCATCTATGGGCAGGTCTGCATGCCGATGCCTGCTGTTCTTGATGACCAGGCGACCTCTGCTGGTAAACAACATGCCATTTCTGGCGTTTCTGGTCGGCAGTACGCAATCGAACATGTCAACCCCGAGTCCCATCAGCTCTACCAGATCCTCTGGACTGCCCACACCCATCAGGTAACGCGGCTTGTCTGCAGGCAGCAGGGGCAGAATAGCGGCAGCCACTTCTCTCATCAGTTCTGGCGGCTCACCAACACTGAGACCTCCGAGAGCATAGCCGGCAAAATCCATCTCTACCAGGCGCTCGCAGCATTCGCGCCGCAAATCGAGGAACATGCCCCCCTGGACCACTGCGAAAAGCGCCTGATCTTTTCTGCTGAGGGCCCGCTGACATTTGCCGGCCCACTCCACAGTACGTTCCATTGCTTCCCGGGCGTAGCTTCGACTGACCGGGTAAGGAGCACATTCATCCAGGCACATGATGATGTCCGCGCCCAGATCTTCCTGCACTTTTACCGCCACCTCAGGAGAAAGAAAGTGGCGGGAGCCATCAAGGTGGGATTGAAATACTACTCCATCTTCACGGATCTCACGGGTTGGCGCCAGGCTGAACACCTGGTAGCCGCCGCTGTCAGTTAGCAGACCTGCCGGCCAGTTCATGAAACGATGCAATCCCCCCTGAGCCTTGATCAGGTCGGAACCGGGCCGCAACCACAAATGATAGGTATTGGCCAGGATGATTTCTGCACCCAGGGCTTGCAAGTCTTCCGGGGTCAGACCTTTCACTGTAGCCCTGGTGCCCACCGGCATGAACACGGGAGTATAGCACGTGCCATGAGGTGTTGTTAGCAGCCCCAGACGGGAACTCTCTCTGCCTCTCAAGACTCGGAAGTGCACCTTCGTATCTACTGAATAAGGGTTGATGGCAAAATGAAAGTGCACCCCTCTCACTTCTCGATTGCTGCTGGCTAACCTGAAGGCTGAGCCAGCGGCCAGTATTACAATGGCGCCATAGCGCAATTGCTTGCCGAAATAGACAGCAACACAGGACAACCCAGGCTAAAGCCTGCGGCTATCGACTCGCTGCCGTGTCTGCAATCTCCTGTCACGCCTGGTTGACGATATTGGCTACAGGTGCACTTTCATTTTGCCATCAACCAATAAGCATTGCATCGCCATAGCTGTAGAACCGATAGCCGCAGCGGATGGCCTCAGCATAGGCGGTCAGGATCAATTCTCGCCCCGCCAGAGCAGAAACGAGCATGAGAAGACTCGAGCCGGGCAGGTGAAAATTTGTCAGCAGAGCATCGATTACCTTGAACTGGTATCCCGGATAGATGAAAAGGTCGCACCAGCCTTTGCCGGGCTCGAGCTGGCCGCTTCTGGCGCAGAACTCCAGAGCCCGCACTGTGCTGGTTCCCACTGCCACCACCCGCTTGCCAGCGTCTTTCGCCCGCCTGATATCCTCCACCAAATGTGGCTGAATGTCGAAATACTCTTTATGCAGTCTGTGCTTTCTGATGTCCCTTTCTCTGACCGGTTGAAAGGTCCCATAGCCCACGTGCAGCGTCAGAAAGGCCAGCCGGATGCCATGCTGCCGCAGCTGCTCCAACAAGCCTTCGGTAAAATGAAGACCAGCTGTAGGGGCAGCCACAGCTCCAGGATTTCTGGCGTAGACGGTCTGGTAGGCCAGCCTGTCTGCAAACCTGCTCTGCTGGTTGCCGTTGCGGCGAATGTAGGGAGGCAGGGGCACGCTCCCCGCAACCGTAAGGATTTCCAACATCTGTCGATGGTCTTCAAAGTCGAGCAGTACAAGTCCCTGGTGGAGATTCTCCACAACAGTTGCCCTGACTCCCTCTCGGAAAAAAATTCTTGTACCTGGAGTGGCAGGCTTGCTCGCCTTCAGCAGACAACGATACGGGGTTGTCTCCGTGGTGGGATGCAGAACCAGTACCTCCACCTTACCGCCAGACTCCTTCCTGCCCAGCAAGCGCGCCGGCACCACCTGCGTGTCATTGACCACCAGCAGGTCGCCAGGCCGCAACAGGTGCAGCAGATCAACTATGCCCCTGTGTTGGATATCACCGCTCGCTCGGTCCACAACCATGAGACGGGCGCGGTCCCTCGCCTCTGCCGGCGTCTGGGCAATGAGCTCTGCGGGAAGTTCATACTGGTAATCTTCCAGGCCGTAAGTCAACTGTTTCTCTCCCGGATAAATTGTAAACCTGAAAAGCTAAGCACAGTTAGAGTTGAACGTCAACAAATTTCGGACAAACCTTCCTGGCGTCCCGTCTTACTACCTGCGGTCCCTGTCAGCTAGATGGGCTTCAAAAAAAATTGCCCGGGCTGCCCAGGTAGACCAGCCCCATACCGATACACATGGCTCCGAAGCCGAAAAGCCGCAACTGGCCTGCAGGCAGTTCGCTGATCCGAAGCAGCCACGATTTGATCTTTTCAGGAAAAGCAAAATAGGGCAACCCCTCAAAAATCATAACCATGCCTATGACGCAGAGAAAAAACCTAGTGCCCTCTCCCATGGAGCCTCCCCCTCTTGCAAAGTCCAAGCAGACTGAAAGGCGGCATTCTAAGCCGCAGCTCATTTCTCTGTCAAGGTCGGTTATCGGTTGTCAGTTATCAGGGGTAAAGTGGACGCGGAGCGCTCTCTTCACTCTATGCCCCATGCCCTATGCTCTATGCCATCCACTGATAACCACTCTTCTTACCCTTGATTCTCGTTGACAAATCAGCTACTGTGTGCCCCACATTTACTGCCATCCCTGTCAGTTGGGTATTCAACAAAGAACTCTTCTCCCTTGTGAGCGGTTGTATTATGCTGCGATCCAGAACTCTCGAGCTGCTTACCGACACTTTGAGGCGCTGCAGTGACAATGGCCTTTTCACAGTGCCGCCAGATTTCAGCGTCCAGCTCGAAGTGCCGAAAAACGATGCGCATGGGGACTTTGCCACCAACCTGGCCCTGAACCTGGCAGCTCCGAATCGCTTGCCCCCGAGAGAAATCGCAGCTGCCTTCGTAAAAGAACTGGCCGACGGCGGCGGTCTCTTCTCAGAAGTAGAGGTTGCCGGCCCCGGCTTCATCAACCTGGTAATCAGCCCTTCGGCCTGGTACGAGCTCCTCAGCCACATTCACCAGCAGCACTATGCTTATGGTCGTTCTACTGTCGGGGCGGACCGCTATGTGCAGGTGGAGTTCGTCAGCGCCAACCCCACCGGTCCCCTGCACGTGGGACATGGCCGGGGTGCAGCTCTGGGAGACGCCCTCGCCAGGCTCCTGGAGGCCACCGGCCATCGGGTCGAGCGCGAGTACTATGTCAACGACGCCGGCACCCAGATGGAGACTCTGGGCCGTTCAGTGTTTCTGAGATATTTGCAGCTGCTCGGCCAGCGGGTGGAGTTCCCCGAAGCGTGCTACCAGGGAGATTATATCCTGGACCTGGCTCGCGAAATAATCGAGGACCAGGGTGATGTTCATGGCGACAGGCCCGAACAGGAAGTTCTGCCCTTCTTCAGCGATTATGCTGCCAGGCGAATTCTGCAAGGCATCCGTGACGATCTGCAGGAATTCGGCATTCGCTTCGACCGCTGGTTCAGTGAAAAAAACCTCTACGACAGCGGCGCAGTGGACAGGGTAATCGAAATCCTCCAAAAGGAGGGTCATCTCTACGAAAAAGACGGCGCCCTCTGGTTTCGAGCCACTGTCTTCGGCGATGAGAAGGACAGAGTCCTTGTGCGGGCCAACGGCATGAAAACCTACTTTGCTTCGGATCTGGCCTATCACCTGGACAAGTATGAGCGCGGCTTTGATCTGGTCATTGATCTGTGGGGTGCGGACCATCACGGCTATGTCCCCAGAATGCAGGCAGGGGTCCAGGCTCTTGGCCGCAAACCTGAAGATCTCAAACTCCTCCTGGTGCAGCTCGTCAATCTGCTGCGCCGAGGCAAACAGGTGGCCATGTCCACGCGGGCCGGCGAGTTTGTCACTCTCCGCGAGGTTATTGACGAGGTAGGCAGAGATGCAGCGCGTTTTACCTTTCTCACCAGGCGCTCCGACAGTCCCCTCGACTTCGATCTGGAACTGGTAAAAGAAAAGTCTGCCGACAATCCGGTCTTTTACGTGCAGTACGCCCACGCCCGCATCAGCAGTGTCATACGGGTTGCCAGGGAGCGGCAGTTGAGCCTGGCAGAGCCGACTGGCGAGCAACTGCAGCGGCTAAGTCTCCCGGAAGAGCTGGGTCTGATCAAACAACTGGGCCTCTACCCCCAGATTGTGGAAAACAGCGCTCGCTTTCTGGAACCGCATCGCATCCCCTATTATCTCACCCAGCTGGCTTCCGCCTTCCACAGCTACTACAACAAGCATCGCATCGTGCAGGAAGATACGGACCTGGCCCAGGCACGGCTTTATTTGGTAGAGGCGATTCGCATCGTGGTGCACAATGGTCTGGAAATACTCGGCGTGAGCGCCCCTGAGAAGATGTGAACCAATCTGGCAGAACACAGGGATTTTCGTGGCGGCAGCAAAAAAAAAGAGAGCAACCAGGAAGGCGGTCCACTTCGAATTGAGCAGGCTTGCTGTGGCTGGCTGGGGCCTGGGTCTGATCGTGGCCCTGCTGTGGATGTTCCTGCTCGGCCTATTCCTGGGAAAGGGGCTCACTCCCGGCAGCATAAACTTCGGAGAAATCAAGAAAAGGATGATGGCGGAACACATCTGGCCCGGATCTGGGGCCAGCAAGGAGCAGCCGTCAGAGACTACTCAGCATGCCACCAGCACTAAAGGCAAGATTCCTGTGGAAGAGCTGGAATTTTACGAAGCCCTGGCCAGGAAGAAGGAAAGGGCAAAGGTGAAAAGCCCTGCCAGCCACACTGCCAAAAGGAGCCGCCCAGCCACAGTAACTGCCAGCAAGCAAACTGCCAGGGCCGGCAGCAGCACCTCCAGCGAGGGTGGTCGCCAGACTGCAGCCGCGGGACGCTACACTGTGCAGGTTGCCGCCTTCAAAGATGAAGAAAGCGCCAGAAAATTTGCCAGCACTCTCAAAGGACTTCCTGCCAGACCCACCATCAGAACAGCAAACATCCCTGGCAAGGGACGCTGGTATCGGGTCCAGGTGGGAGATCTCACCAGCCGCAGCGCCGCCCAGACCCTGGCACAGCGCCTCGCCAGAGAACACCAGCTCAAACCTCTGGTGATCAAATTGGAACGTTAGCGCCGGCTGTGCTTGTCGGTTGTCGGTTAATGGCAAAATGAAAGTGCACCCCTTTCACTAGCCGATTGCTGGCGGCTAGCGTCAAGGACGAGCAAGCGGTCAGTACTACAATGGCGTCATGCCGCAATTGGTTGCCGAATTAGATAACAACACAGGACAACGCAGGCTAAAGCCTGCGGCTAGGCGGAGACGTTGTTCGGCTCTTTCTCCGTTGCTGGGACCCGTTCACTTTCGCGGCAAGATGCCGCTCCCACGATTATCGGCTGGCGGCCACGGCTTTCGGCTAATCTTGACCTAGAACAAAGGTCAAAAAGAAAAGCTATCCTGGTGGGCCGGCAGGAATGCCTGTGGAGCAAAGAACATTCGGAGCCACCGACAACTCATTTTGAGGAGCTCGGCCTCGGGCTGTGATGGCAGGAATGTCTGCGCAGCAAAGAACATTCGGAGCCACCGATAACTTATTACCCGCTACCAGAAGAGCCGAGGTTGATATGGAAACATGACTTACCCAGAGGCCAACTGAGGCTACCTGGAATTTGCGACTATGTTCTTTGCGGAGCAGACCTTCCTGCCAAGCACCTCCGCCTTGGGAGCTCGGCTACGGCTACGGTTACGAGGCCCGTTTCGGCTGGCGGCCACGTTGTTCGGCTCTTCCCTTGTTGCTGTGGTCCGTTCACTTTCGCGGCAACATGCCGCTGCCACGATTATCGGTTACGGCCAGGGCTGCGATGCCCGGTGATTAGCGGGCACCAGGCAGTAAGCACTAAGCAGTGAGAATCATTTTTAAACACGTAGCCTAAAACCGTAGCCGATACGGGCTTCGTTGCCGTTGCCCTAGCCCTTACCGCACTCCAGATACGGGCTTCCTTGCCGTTGCCCTGACCCTCACCGCACTCCAGATGCGGGCTTCCTTGCCGTTGCCCCTTTGACGTGCCCGGTTGCGGAGCCGCTCCTTCCTTATCGCTCCTGACAACGGCCAACCCAGTTAATCGAAAGAGAGCTCCTCCGGCCATTCCCGCGTGTGGCCGTCTGCAGCAATTTTCCTGCAGGCATCGACCACCAGGCGGGGCCCAGCAAGGAATATATCCCTTGCCGGATCCACGTTGTTGAACAGCTTCCACAGAACAAGCGAGCCGTCCTGCAAGTCGATGTCCGCATCGTAAAGGAGCATAATAGAGAAGGGCTGCAACTCGTCCAGCTGCAGCAAACCGTCGGCAAAGTATTTCCCGGGGCGCTGCTCGTTCTTTTCTACAGCGAAGAGAAGGATTCGGTTGCGAACCGCACTCTTGCCGGCAGCTGCCGCGGGCCAGTCAATACGCTGCAGCCGAGCCACTCCGGGCACCCGGCGCTGCACTTGCTCCAGCAGGCTAGCAGGCGGCAGCATGGAATCCGGCAGCGCAGGCGGCGGCTGCCTCGGCGGCTCCCCCGGAAACCTGCTGGTCAGATCTATGCCGATTTTGCTGCCGAAGTTGGGTGTGGGCGAGGAGTGGTCCAGAACGTCCAGGACACCCATGGTCAGGGTCAGGTCAGTGCCCGGGTCCAGCTTCTCGACAATAGCAGCCATAACCTGCTCGGCCTTGCTGGGGTCCACCTGCCGATCCACCACCACAATGGTCTTGCAAAAGCTCATCTGCCCCTGCCCCCAGAGGCCATGCATCACCTTATGGGCGTGGCCGGCGAACTCCTTGTCTATAGAAACTACCACAATGTTGTGAAAGACCCCTTCCCAGGGAAACCAGTAGTCCCTGATTTCTGGAAATGCCGCCTGCAGGATAGGCAAGAACAACCGCTCTGTAACCTTCCCGAGGTAGCAGTCTTCCATGGGAGGTCTGCCCACCAGGGTGGCACAATAGAGCGGCTTTTTTCGGTGGCTCAGAGCTGTCACATGGAAGACCGGGTAATCGTCCGCCAGGGAATAGTAGCCGGTGTGATCACCGAAAGGTCCTTCCCTTCTGAGTTCTCCTGGATCGACATAGCCTTCGAGAACGAATTCCGCCTCGGCAGGCACCTGCAGGTCCACGGTCAGACAGGAAGTCAGGCGCACCGGTCTGTTCCGCAGAAATCCTGCCAGGATCAATTCATCCATGTGGCGCGGCATGGGTGCGGTGGCAGCATAGATGGTGGCCGGGTCAGCGCCGATGGCTACGGCCACCGGCATCCTCTCTCTGGCCCTGAGGTATTCGTTGTAGTAGTGGGAGCCGTCTTTGTGAATGTGCCAGTGCATGCCTGTGGTCTTTCTGTCGAACACCTGCATGCGGTACATCCCCACGTTCCTCTTGCCGGTGGTGAGGCTGCGGGTGAATACCAGGGGCAGGGTAATAAAAGGCCCCGCATCCCTGGGCCAGCAGTGGAGCACTGGCAGCAGGGAGAGATCCACCTGGTCGCCGCGATAGACCACCTCCTGACACGGCGGCGTCTTGGTCCTCGTCCGGCGCGGAAAATACCGCGACACGGAAAGGGCCGTTGGCAGCAGGCCCAGCGCTTCTTTGAAAGTAGCCGGCGGGGTCAGCTCGAGCAGCGCCCGGATTCTGTCCCCCAGCTGCTCCAGGTCGTTGACGCCCAGGGCAAGGCAAATGCGCCGCCAACTGCCAAAGAGGTTGGTGGCTGCTGGGAAAGGGGAACCCTTGACCTTCTTGAAGTAAAGGGCCTTGCCGCCTCCGGGGCTCTTGGACTGCTCATCGGTGAGTTTGCTGATCTCCAGGTAGGGAGATACGGTTCGCTCCACCATCTCGAGCTCGCCTGCCCGCTCCAGTACTCTGATGAATTCCGTCAGGTTTCGGTACGATTGCTTCATAGGTCCTTTCTCGCGCCGGAAAATTGGTCGCTGTCAGTGCCTCGCAACTCCGCACCTGGCAAGTTCCCTGTCACAACCATCTCCTCAGCAGCTCGTCAGCAAGTATCCCCAGGAACAGGGTAACAGAGATGGCACTGTTTACATGAAAAAACGCTGTCTGTACATTGCGCAGGTCATGGGGGCTCACCAGCTTGTGCTCCAGAATGAGCAGATAGCCCATGATGACAACTGCGATCAGGTAGATGAGGCCCATGTCGAACACCACAAAGATGAGAAAGAAAAACAGGAAGGACAGACAGTGAAGAAGAGCAGAGATATGCAGGGCTGTGGCCGGCCCCAAGCTGGCTGGAATGGAGAACAGCCCCATCTTCCTGTCGAACTCCACATCCTGACAGGCATAGAGGATGTCGAAGCCGGCAATATACGTCAGGAGGGCTAGAGACAGGATGGTCACTGAAAAATCGAAGGTGCCGGTTACGGCAATCCAGGCCCCTATGGGTGCCAGGGAAATGCTGAAACCCAGATAGAAATGAGAAAAAGTGGTGAACCGCTTGGTATACGAGTAGAAGAAGAGGATAAAGAGTACGGGGATGGAAAACCAGAAGCAGAGCCTGCTTATCATGGCAGCTGCAAAACAGAAGAGAATAGAACTGCCGATCACGAAGAGCACCGCAGATTTCATGGAGAGCATACCGGCTGGGATTGCCCTCTGGGCAGTTCGGGGGTTCTGGCCGTCCAGCTGGGCATCGGCAATCCTGTTGAAGCCCATGGCAGCAGAGCGGGCCGTCACCATGGCCACCAGGATCCAGAAAAGCAGCTGCACCGTGATGTTGTGCTGCCGCTGGGCCAGGACCACGGCTGCCAGGGCAAAGGGCAGGGCAAATACGGTGTGGCTGAACTTGATCATGCGGCCGTAGATCTGCAGGTGCTTCAACAGCCGTGATGTCTTCTTTTTGGGCAGCACCCGGCCCGATTCTAGAAATTTCCAGGCGCACAGGGTTTTTTCCAGGTAGTTGAAGAATTCATAGAGCAGCACTCCGAGCAGGCTCATTCCCAGAATGCCGACGAACATCTGATCATAGGCAAACCGGCCCCAGGAATCCATGATCACGAAACCGAGTCCCCTGGTTGTGGCAAAAGACTCCACAAAAAAGAGCACTGCTATGCCGGTGCCGGTACCGATGCGCAGAGCCGTGAAGGCGGCTGGCAGCCCTGCCGGGACAATCACATGGCGAATGGCCTGCGAGGTGTTGCCGCCAAGAGAGCGAAAAGAATCCAGGTACTTTTTGTCCAGACCTGCCACGCTGTCCCTGGTAGCCACCACGATCTGGTAGCCAATGATCAGGCTGATCATGAGTACTTTGGGGAGATCCCCCAGACCGAACAGGATGAGAAACACCGGCAGCAGAACAATTTTGGGAATCGGGTAGGTCAGGAAGACAAAGGGAGAGAGGAATTCGTCCGCCCTTCTGTGGTAGCCGAGGAGAATGCCTGCAGGAAAACCCAGCGTCCAGGCAATGGCCATAGCTGCAGACACCCGGAAGCCGCTGGCCCAGAAATGCAGCCAGAATTCTCTGGTTTTCATGGCCCGGGCGAATGCCTTTACTGCCACCTCTGGTGGAGGCAATATGGTAGAGGCCAGCAGCACGGCACAGAGCTTCCAGCCAGCAAACAGCAAGATTCCAGAGGCAAGATAACAGCTGAATCTCCGCATATCAGAATTCCATGGCCTGGCGGACCTCTTTGACCTTGTCGAAAAAGCGGTTGTCAGTGCGGGCAGTGGGAGCCCCGAACTGTTCATTGCTGATGGTGGCTTTGATGCGCGTGGGCCGGTCGCTCAGAATCATAATGCGCTCTCCCAGAAACACGGCCTCTTCAACGCTGTGGGTCACCAGAATGTAGGTCAAGCGTCGCCTGAGCCACAGCTGCAGGATGACATCCTGCAAGTGCTCTCGAGTAAGGGCGTCCAGGGAAGAGAAGGGTTCGTCCATGAGAAGAATGGCAGGCCTGGTGGCCAGCGCTCGCGCAATGGCCACCCGCTGCTTCTGGCCGCCACTCAGTTGAGCCGGGTAGCGATTCGCCAGATTGTGCAGTCCCATCTCTGCCAGAAGCCTTGCCGTCATCTCCTGGCAGAGTTTCTCGGGGACATTCTGGATTCTGGGGGCCAGCGAGATGTTTTCGCCGACGGTTTTCCAGGGAAAGAGACCAAAGTCCTGCAGAATAATAGCTGTGCTTCTTCCAGAGTCGCCGTTGCTGCCATGGCGGATCGCCACGCTGCCGGAGCAGGGCTCCAGCAGGCCAGCCAGGATATAGAGCAGCGTGGTCTTGCCGCAGCCTGAAGGACCAATGATGGACATGGTCTTGCCCCTTTCCAGGGAAAAAGAAATGTTGTCCAGCACGGGCCCGCTCTCAGGATCGAATGTCTTGCCCAGCTCTTTCACCTCGATCATTTGGAGCCACCAACAATCATTTCATAGGGCAGGAGCTGTTTTACCATTGCCTTGTGCTGCAGCCACACCTGGGTGGCAGCCACATCACCGGGCAAAGGAAGCGACACTGGCGGAAATTCAGGGATGCGGTAGCTGTCCCTGATTGATTGCGGAAAGCGAGTGCGCCTCACCAGCAGATCCTTGAACTTCTCTGGATTCCTGTTTATCTCTCGCACCCCCTGCCTGTAAGCGATGAGAAAACGCTGCACCACAGTGGGGCTTCGCTTTATGAGGCTGCTCCGCACAGCCAGCACAGTGAGAGCCATATCCAGGTCTCTGTCGTCCGCCACCACCCTGGCGCCCTTGCTTTCGGCCAGAGTGAGCAGCGGTTCAGGGAGCAAAGCAGCGTCAACCTTATCTGCCAGCAGCATCTGCAAGCGAATCGGGATGTTCTTGATCTCCTGTTTTTTGACGAAGTCAGCTGGCAGCCCATTTTTCTGCAGGATTTTGTCCAGCAGGTATTCGATGATGGTCGCCCTGGAAATTGCCACCTGTTTGCCCCGGAGTTCCTCCAGACTGCGAACCTTCAGCGACGGGGCAGCCACCACGCCAAACATGCGAAACCTGGGGTTCGTATGAAAACAGGTGGTGATTATCTTTAATTGCTGGCCGCTGTGGATCAGCAAGACCGTATTCAGGATGTCGCCGAAATAGCCGTCCAGATTGCCGGCCTGCAGGGCAGCATCCCTTTCGAGAGCACTCTGGAAAGAAATGGTCTGCAGGGAAATTCCCTGGCCGGTGAAAAACCCCTTCTCCTGCGCCACTAACAGAGGCAGGGTGTCCACTACCGGCAGAATGCCGAACCTGAGAACTTCTGCAGCCCCTGCCGAGGCCGGCAACACCAGGCTCGCCAGCAAGAAAAAGCACACACCAAGGCGTCCTATTTTTGATCCGCAAGCTCTCATGTCATCTCCCCCCAACTGGTACGGCCTTCACCGCCGAGCCGTCTTGCCAGCGGAGCCCGGCAGGACTCAAGCCGTGGCGAAGCACGTACACAGCAACAGCAAATGCCACCGCTGCATTCAAAGAGGTTTTGCATCCCTGCATGGGTACACTGACAATTCGTTCACAGGCTTCTACAATGTCCGGGTCTACGCCGCACACCTCGTTGCCCACCACCAACACCACTGGTTCTGCCAGCACCTGCAAGCCAGGGGCAAAAAGGGACAGGGATCTGGAGCCGCCCTCGAGGGCCCACAGTCGAAAACCCTGTTCTTTCAGAGTCAGAGCAACAGCGAGACCGTTGCGGTGCGCAGACCACTGCACGGTGCGTTCAGCGCCCAGAGCGGTCTTGGCGAGTCTGGGATTTCTGGGGTTCGGGGTGATGCCGCAGAGGTACATGTGCGCTACGCCGGCGCCGTCCGCCGTGCGAAACATGGATCCCACATTGTAGATGCTGCGGATGTTGTCTAGAAGAGCCAGTACTTCGACCCCGCCCTGCGGCGGGCCGCAATTCTTCATGTGCCGTTCCCCGTAAGGTCCTCTGACCACCAGAGTGGCTGCCCCGCAAACAGGGCATCTCCTGGCTGCCGGGTGGCAGCTCGCTGCGGGAAAGCGAAATCCACAGCCTTCCTCTTTGCACTGATGCATGCTGTATTGTGTCACTGTACCTGTTCAAAGGGCCTGAAGAGCAAGCTGCCGCAGCCCTGTTCGTTTACCTGTTTCAGCGATACAGCCCGCCAGCACCTGGCGGCCATTTCAGGAGACCACCATGGGTGCAGCAACTTCCCTGGCTTTCTCATGGCCGTATAGACGGGCCACAAGTGCCAGAGCAAACTCCAGGGCGGTTCCCGGGCCTCGACTGGTAATGCAGTTGCCGTCCTCCACCACCCGCAACTCCACTGCGGCAGCATCCTGGAGCTGCTGAACAAAGCCGGGATGACAGGTAGCCCTGCGGCCGGCAAGCAGGCCGTGATGCTGCAGCACCACAGCTGGAGAAGCGCAGATTGCCGCGTAAAGGCGTCCCTCCTGCTGCTGCCGCTTCAGCATGGCTGCCAGGTCGCTGCAGTCGCGCAAGTGTTCGGCCCCGGGCATCCCACCGGGCAGCGCAATGAGATCGTACACCTGCGCCACACAGTCGCCAATCAGACAGTCTGCCACCAACCGCACACCGCGAGAACAGGTCACTTGCTGATTGCAGACCGAAGCCACCGTCACTGCTGCGCCAGCGCGGCGCAGCACATCGATGAGGCACACAGCCTCGATTTCTTCTGTGCCATCTGCAACAGGAACCAGCACCTTCCTGGATGTCTCATCTGCCATCGCCCTTGCCTCTGCCTCTCTTTGTCTCGTCAGCCATAACCCAGCCACACTCGGCCGCGCCCGCCCACTGCGGGTGCGTGGCCAATGTTACCATGGTTCCGTCAAAGAGAGAACCACGGAAAAAACAGGGGGCATTAGGTATCAGTTATCAGTTACCGGTTGATGGCAAAATGAAAGTGCACCCCTTTCACCGCCCGATTGCTGGCGGCTAACCTGAAGGCCGCGCCAGCGGCCAGTACTACAATGGCACCATGGCGCAATTGCTTGCCGAAATAGATGACAACACAGGACAACGCAGGCTAAAGCCTGCGGCTACCAACTCGTTGCTGTGCCTCCAGTTCCCTCTCCCGCCTGGTTGACGATATTGGCTGTCAGATGCACATTCATTTTGCCATGAACCAGTAAGCACTAACCAGGGAGAATCATTTGTAAACACGTAGCCTAGAACCGTAGCCGAAACGGGCTTCGTTGCCGTTGCCCCTTTGACGTGCTGGGCTACGGCCAGGGCTACGATGCCCGTTTCGGTTGGCGGCGAGGTTGTTCGGCTCTTCCTTCGTTGCT
>JAFDGZ010000056.1 GCA_019309045.1 Deltaproteobacteria bacterium
AAGTGGGCTGCTCTTCTTCAAGCGGTTGGCACGCCTCATTGGTGAAAGACTTGTCAACAGTTATTATGCGCAGATACTCGGATATCCGAGCCAGGAGCACAAGACCTACGGCACTACACTCACTCTCCAGCAAGCAAGCGGTGAGGTTGTCAATTAAATGCGGGGCAAACAGGGCAGAAAAAGGGTGTGCTGGCTGCCTCAGGCAAGTTCTGCGGTCACAAGCCGGCAGGCAAGATAATTTAGTGGTCTAGTGGCTGCTGTGCCAGGGTGACACGAGGTTGGGTCTTTCCAGTGGCAAGGCTCGGCCTTTCTGTCACAATGGCTCACTGCGTTCTGGGCAGGCCAGCGTGAGCTGAATGTTTCCCTGTCTACACCTCGAGCGCAACTGCGATTCCAGTTGGTTGCAGGCAGTATATTCATAATAATCCTGCCCACAGGCAGAGTCCTCCTGATGCATTGCCCTGACTATAACCTCCACAAGGGTTGCGACTCTTGACTAAAACATGCAAGGAGCAGCTATGGTGTGCTGCTCATTTCCAGATTTCTTGTGAAACGAGATCTGCTGGGATTTTACAGCAGCAACATGCTGATTCCAGTCTGAAGACTGGCTGAGAGTGTTATTCTGCAAATCTGGAGGCCTCATGTACATGCCAGGGAGACGGCTGGCAGCTCTGTGTGTTCTCTGCGCTACTATGCTCAGTATTATCCTGGTTCTTGGTTGTTCCAATGCCTATGCGCCTGTGCCGCACTTGAGAAACAGCAGCCATCCTGTTATTATTGTTAAATACCTGCAGTCACAGAATAGCAACTACGGGCGATACCAGTTTGTCATTGCCACAAGAGATGAACTGGATTTCTATGATCCGGATTAGAGGCTAGCATGCTCTTTCCATGAAGCTTTTCTTTGCAGCAGGAGAATCAGGCATGAAAATCAGAGACATACCTTTTCTGCACCGTGGCAACATAATTTTATTGAGCTTTGTGTCGCTCTTTGTCCTGACCGCTGCAGGTCTGGCAAAGAATGCTGACAGCAAACGAAAAGGAGGTCTTACCGTGGCTTTTACACTCACATCTTCGGCATTTTCACCGAGCGGAGAGATCCCCCTTCGTTTTACCTGTGATGGTGATGACACTTCACCACCTCTGAGCTGGTCGGGTGTGCCGGAAGGCACCAAAAGTCTCGCCCTCATCGTCGACGACCCCGATGCCCCTGATCCTGCCGCACCGAGGATGACCTGGGTCCACTGGGTGCTCTACAACATTCCGGCCCATGTCCAGGGGCTGCCTGAAGGCGTCAAGAGTTCGGATTTGCCGGCCGGGACCAGGGAGGGGTTGAACGACTGGAAACGCACCGGCTACGGTGGCCCGTGTCCGCCCATAGGCAGGCATCGATACTTTCATAAACTCTACGCTCTCGACGTTGTACTCCCTGACCTCGGGACTCCCACCAAGTCAGCCCTGGAAAAGGCAATGAAGGGACATATCCTGGCAAAGGCAGAGCTCGTTGGCACTTACCAGAGAAGCCGTTGACCCCGGACAGGTGGAAGATTGATGAAACACGCTCCGGCGTGACTGCAATACTTCTGAAAAGGGAGCCTCGCCGACACAACTCCCCCTGCTAGCCGGGAACAGCTGCCGCGCTGATCTGCATGGCAGGCTGCGAAGGAGGGCAGCCCTGTCTTCCCTGAGCTTGCCAGGGAAAGGCTCCACTGGCAGGGTGATTCAGACGAGATTCGGGCCTTGCTGGTTGCCAACTCCACTGCGGACCCTGGAGTGCAATTGCCAGAATCGCTGGGACCAACAGTCACACCGAGGCCGCAGTCTAACGACAATGTTATCTTTCAACTATCCGGGCAAGGCTTCCTGGATGCAAGGAGGAGATCCATGGCTGACATATCATACCGGGATGCAGCTGAATTTATCAGAAACGACCTGCGTCTGAAAACCCTTCCAGTTGCTGTGAAGTTTCTCGGTGATGACCTGGAATTTCCCGAAAAAACGCGCCGTCCTTACCAGTTCCTGGGAAAAAGAATTACCATCTGTCAGGCTGTAACCATGGCGCGCCTCTATGGCTGGACAGTGGGGTTGACAAAGGAAGACATCATTTGCGTGCCAGCGTTGCTTGCCTTCGGCCTGAGCGGTGCAGAGGACCCCGGTGGTTCACTGACGAGTCTGTTCTGCGAGATCAATTTTCACCAGGACAGGGCCCAGGCCCACAGCGAAGTGCAATCCATGAGCAGGTTCGCCAACAATGAATTCCAGGCGCTCCTGCTGGCTCCTCTCGGCAAAGGATTGTTTGACCCTGACGTGGTTGCCTGCTACGGCAATCCTGCCCAGATAATGCGCCTGACCCAGGCATGGACTTTCAAGAGAGGAAATCGCGTCAAGGGATTACTTGGCGGCAAGGTGGAATGCAGTGAATACCTCATAGCACCACTCAAGACAGAGTCACCTCGAATTGCCATTCCCGGCATGGGAGACCGCATTTTTTCCATGACACAGGACGATGAAATGGTTTTCTCTATTCCAGGCCGGGACCTCAGCGATCTTCTGGAGGGTCTGCAGCAGGCCGGCAACAAGATCGGCGCCAGATACCCGGTGACTTTTTATCAGAACTTCGAGCCGGTATTTCCCAAACAGTACAAAGAGCTGGCTCAACAACTGGAGCTCTTTTGACAGGGCCCACCCTCTCCAGATAATGGCATTATTCTAGTTGTGGTAATATCCGTCTGTGTACCACCAGAGTTACAGGTTTGAGTGGCCAGCATGACTGATCGTCACAAATCCAGAGAAGAGCTGCTGCAGGAGCTGCGTGAACTTCGCCGCAGGGTGGCACGCCTCGAAAATTGTGAACAGGCGCGCCTCAGGAGCGAGAAGAAGCTTCAAGAAAGAGAGCGCTTTTTTTCCCATATCCTGAACAGTATTCAGGATGGCGTCAGCATCCTTGACAGAGAACTCAATATCCTGCAGGTGAATGACACCATAAGGAAATGGTATGCCCACCGGACAACTTTTGAGGGAAGCAAGTGCTACCAGGTTTACCATGGGCGAAGTGAACCCTGTGTGATCTGCCCCACCCTGATAACCTTGCGCAAGGGGGTAAGCGGCCGGGAAATTGTTCCCAAAAAGGGGCGCAAAGGTGAGACTGTGGGCTGGCTCGACCTGTTCAGCTTCCCAATTGTCAATGGCGCCACTGGTGAGGTTGAGGCAGTGGTGGAGTACGTCAGAGATATCACTGATCGCAAGAAAACAGAAGAAGCCCTCCTCGAAAGCGAGGAACGATTTCGCAATCTGCTCGAACACATCCCCGGGGTTTCCATACAGGGCTACAGCACGGACGGCACCGTGCTCTACTGGAACAAAGCAAGTGAACAGGTCTATGGCTATACAGCGGCAGAAGCTGTGGGCAAGAATCTGGCAGATTTGATAATTCCACCTGACATTAGACCCTCCTTCCAGGAAGGTCTCAGGATCGGAGCAAAGGCTACCGAGTCTGGCGAGCTTATGCTGGGCGGCGAATACATGCTGCTGCACAAGAATGGCTCACTGGTGCCAGTGTATTCTATCCACACTGTTGTCTGTCTCGGAAACAGGCCCAATACCATGTTCTGTATAGATGTGGACCTCTCTGAACGCAAGCAGGCTGAGGAAGCTCTCAAGAAAGCTTACGCCGAACTCGAACAGAGAGTGCAGGAACGCACTGCTGCCTTGCTGATATTGAATGAGAAACTCCGGCACGAAATCGAGGAAAGGAAGCAGGTTGAAGAAGAACTGCGACGCAGAGAAACAGATCTGGGAATGCGCACCAGAGAACTCGAAGAGGTGAACAGTGCCCTGCGGGTCTTGTTGAGGCAGCGTGAGGAGGACAAAAGGCAAGTTGAAGCAAAGTTCATGATGAACAGCAAACACCTCCTGCTGCCCTACATCGACAAACTGAAAAAAAGCAACCTCAGGCCCGAGCAGATGACCCTGGCCTCGCTCCTGGAATCCTATGTGAAAGAGATAATCTCGCCTTTAACAATGAAACTGTCCTACATGTCCTCATACCTGACTCCCACTGAGCTCAAACTTGCCAACCTGATAAGAGATGGCAAGACCAGCAAAGAAATTGCCGCTTTGCTGAATCTCTCTGAAAACACGGTACAGACTCACCGCTATCACTTGCGCAGCAAGCTGGGAATCAAGCAAAAGAAGATAAATCTGCGCTCTTATTTACAATCTATCTCAAAATAGTGATTTATTATAACTATTATGTAACTACTTTTGCAGGGTTGTGTTTTTCGCCACTCTCTGTCATTTAAAAGATCTATGTTTTCATTGCAACAGATAAGGGAAGCGTTATCAGCCGTCACCTCAATCTCTCATTTCATTTATCCTTGAAGATTGTAGGCCTGGATCTCAGCCTTTTATTCTTCCCTATTTGGACAGGAGATAGTGCTGGCATGCAACAGAGAAACTGCGGCGCGCATGAGGTAGAAGTTGTGGCTGCAAAAGTACTGATCGTAGACGACGAGAGAGCAATCAGAGAGCTGTTCTACAGCTTTTTTTCTGCAGAAGGTTTCCAGGTAATTCTGGCCTCTGAGGGTTTAGAAGCGCTGGCACTGGCTGAAAAAGAGTGTCCGCAGGTTATCTTGCTGGATGTAAAAATGCCGGGCATGAGCGGCATAGAAGTGTGCCACCGCCTGAAAGCCAATGAGAAAACCAGCGCCATTCCCATCATCATCATGACCGCCTATTTGAACCGTACCGAGGAGGCCATGGAAGCCGGGGCTCATGACTTTATCAGCAAACCAGTAAATCTCGAGGAGCTGGCTGCCAGGGTAAATTCTGTAATTGAGCAGGCATCCTGACTCGGTCACCCTGCAATTCAGTGCGGCCAAGTTTGCCATCAGGAATTCCGCAGGGTGAATTCTACAACTACTCTTCGGCATAGCAAACTACATTATGAAAAAAGAACACTGGGACAGTTGCCGCTCATATGAAGAGAGGCGGTGCAGACAGCTGGAAACGATTGACAGGATAATGCTCATTCCACAGCTGCTCGATCCTGCCGAGTTAGAAGCAGCCAAACGCACCTGTGATGAATGTCGGGAATACCTGTCAGAAAAGAGAGTACACAGCCGTATAAAGAGGCTGTTTACGGCGGTCATTTCAATCGACCAGGATACTACTGTCAACGGTAAAGTTGTCAATGTCAGTGCGGGCGGCGCCCTCATTGAAACAGACAGCCAGACATTTGTGGAAGCTGGCGACCGGATCATTGTTGGCATATTCGTGCACGCCAGCGCCTTTGACCCCTCAGCTCCGCCCGATGTGCAACTCGACTGCCTGGTGAAACGGATCGACAGGCAGAAAAACTATCTGGCCGTCTCTTTTGTCAGCGAAATCGAAATTTGAACAGATCTGGCAATGCCCTCCCGGGGTTGCATGCTCATAAATCAAGAAACGACCAGATTGAAGGGCTGGCAAGCTTCTGTCTCTGGCGCCGCTTGACCAGATTGAACTGCTGCGCTAGAGTATCAAATCTGAGCCAGAGGCAAACATACAACGAAGAAAGCTGCTCCTTTCGCTCTCACCGCCAGTTCACAGAAATGTTATCCAGATGACTGACCGCGAAGACAGGCCTGGCCGCAGGGTATTTCTCTATTCCGAGCGCTACTTTTCTTTCAGCTACGGGATGAACCACCCTCTCAAGATCGACAGGCTGCGACTCACCTATGAGCTCTGCCAGGCCTATGGCCTGTTCGACCTCGCAGACAGCCAACTCATGGAAAGCGAGCCTGCCTCGGAAGCAGAGGTGCTTCGCTTTCACACTCGCTCCTACCTGGAGGCCCTGAAGCAAGCCAGCAAAGGCCAGCTCAGCAGCAGCAGAGTGCATGGACTTGGCTACGGCGACAATCCTGTGTTCCCCGGCTTATGGGAGTGGTCCCTGTTGCACACGGGTGCTTCTCTGCAAGGCGCCCGACTCTTGTCTGAGGGCAAGGCCCGGCTGGCATTCAATATAGCAGGCGGGCTCCATCATGCGCTCGCCGACAGAGCTTCAGGCTTCTGTTATCTCAATGATCCCGTTGTGGCAATCCATCATTTTCTGGAAAAAGGTATGCGGGTTCTCTACCTGGATATTGATGCTCACCACGGCGACGGTGTCCAGTGGGCCTTCTACCACAGCCCCGAAGTGCTCACCGTGTCTTTCCACCAGGACGGCCGCTCTCTCTTTCCTGGCACGGGCAGCGTCTCTGAATCTGGACAGGGCAGAGGCGCTGGCTATGCCGTGAACATCCCAATGCTGCCGGGTGCAGACGATGAGGTCTTTCTCAGGGGCTTCCGAACTCTTGTGCCTCCTCTCATGGACCGCTTCCAGCCGGATGTTATTGTCAGCCAGCTGGGAGTAGACAGTCTGCGTGAAGATCCACTTGCGTCGCTCGAACTCACCACCAACGGCTTTGCCGAGGCTGTGGCCATGCTCCTGGAGTTCAATCTACCCTTGCTGGCTCTGGGAGGCGGCGGCTACCACATTTTCAACGTGGCGCGCGCCTGGACGCTGGCCTGGGCCATAATGAATCAGGTGGAAATCCCTGACACCCTGCCGCCCCATTGGCCCCACAACCCGGGCCTCTATCAATCAGTGTCGAAAACCCTTCGCGACCAGCCCCACAGGAGCACAGGGCACGAGCGCTGCGCCAGATACATGGATGAATGTCTGAGTTATCTAACAGAACACGTGCTGCCGTTGATCAGCAAGGACACTGGCTGACCGGCAAGAATCAAGGATGAACAGATGCTTGCTCTGATCAAGAAAGCCCTGGAATCCAAGAAATCGGCAAAGCGTCAGCCTGTGGCCGATGCTTACACTGCAAATGTCCAGCTTGCCACTGCAGCTCTATTCATAGAAATGGCAACCATTGACGGCACCTTCAGTCAAACTGAAAAAAGTACCATAGTCGATATACTGAGCCAGCACTACAGCCTATCTCCAGCAGAAGTGGACTCCCTGCTGCAGCAAGCAAAGACCCAGGCAGACAAGAGTACGGATCTCTGGCACTTCACCAGCAATATCAACAAGAATTATTCCAGGGCAGAAAGAAAGAACATCGTAGAGCTGCTCTGGAGAATAGTCTATTCCGATGGCAGACTGAACAAGTACGAAGACTACCTGATCCACAAACTGGCGAATCTTCTTCGCCTGGACCACAAAGAACTCATTGACGCCAAGATGAAGGTGCTCTCCGAGCAGAAACAATCCAGCAGCTGAAACCATGGCTGCAAGCAAAGTTGTTTTATGTTCTGTTCCAGGCTCCGCTTTCTGCCGCACTCACCTGCGTGCCAGGCAATCTGTAAACGCTCAGGCCAGGACATCTCGAGGCGCTCCTCACTTTATGTGCGGTTTTTTCCTCAGAAATGTAGTGATTGCAAAATGAGCGTCAAGAAGATAAACTGTCTCTAAAGCGAGCGGTTTTCATCCCCCTTGCCTCTGACCCCACCTGCTCGACTCTCTTCCACCCCGAGTTCAGACCGCAGGGAGGACCACGAGTGAATCTCTGTGCGACCCGGGGTCCCGCACGAGGGCAGCACAACTTCTCATCGCAGGCCACATGGGGGCGGTGAAACAGGGGCTGCTTGAACCTGAACGCTGAAAGTCTTTGCTGGCAGCGCACTGGAAAAACACGGTTCTCTAAAGTATGCTATCAGCAGCATTGTTCAATCCAGGCTTCTTTTTCTTTACAGTTGCTGTTTGGATCAACCGGGACAGCTGAAGATTTGGCCTTTGTTGCAAGTATGTCAGCTCGTCCCGCTAGCAAAACAAAAGGAGGTATGACAATGAATGAGATGACAGCGGCGAACCTACGCTCTGCCTTTGGAGGAGAAAGTCAGGCTCACATGCGCTACCTGGTGTGGGGCAAGAGAGCAGAAGAAGAAGGTTTTCCCAATGTGGCCCGCCTCTTCAGGGCAATTTCCTATGCGGAAGAAGTGCACGCCAGCAATCATTTCCATGAACTTGCTGATGTGAAAGGTGATTTTCTTGTTGCTTCCATGGCTGGTTTTGGTCTTACCTCCACCTCGGAGAACCTCCAGGGTGCAATTGACGGCGAGAACTTCGAGATAGAGCAGATGTATCCGGCCTACCTGGCGGTGGCCAGAGATCAGAATGAACGGAATGCTATTCGCTCTTTCCACTATGCCCTCGAGGCCGAGAAAATACACTCTGCCATGTTCAGCGAGGCTAAACAGGCCGTAGACAGCGGCAAGGACATGGACCTCGACGATGTGCAGATCTGCAGCGTCTGCGGCCACACCAGGCAGGGAGACGCCCCGGATCGCTGCCCTGTGTGCGGCCAGCCGCGCGAAGCATTCGTGGCTTTCACGAAGTAGCGTGAGAACATCAGCAAAAAGACTTTTACGATCAGGAGGATCACGACATTTTGCTCCCCCGGCGCCTCGAACCGCGGCAATGCCGAGTTGACCGGTGCCCGGTCGCCCGCTTGGTTCTTCAGCGCTGCGCGCCTCGGGAACCAACCGTTCGACCCGCGGAACCTCCGCCATAACCAGCAGATCACTCTGCCGTTATCACGGAGAACCCGCCGCTCAACTCCGCATTTGGAGAAATAGAATCAGGGAGCTAGTCGGAAAATGTGAGGAACTAATAAAGGAGATACTATGAGACCAAGGAAAATCAAAGACAAAATTTACTGGATGGGTTCTGTAGATTGGGACAGGCGTCTCTTTGACACCCTTATCCCGCTTCCGGACGGGACAAGCTATAACGCGTATCTCATCGAAGGGAGCGAGAAGACTGCCTTGCTGGACACTGTTGATCCACCCATGGCCCATGAATTGCTTTCCCAACTTGAAGGTATTCCAAAGCTTGATTATATCATCTCCCAACACGCAGAACAGGATCATTCCGGGACAATTCCGCAGGTACTTAAAAAATTTCCTGATGCGAAGCTTATAACAAGCTCCAAGGCAAAAGGGATGCTCATGGATCTTCTGCAGGTACCTGAAAAAGCTTTCATAACTGTAGAAGATGGTGAAACTATCTCCCTTGGCGACAAGACCCTGAAGTTTATCTATACCCCATGGGTCCATTGGCCCGAGACCATGTCGACTTACCTCGAAGAAGACAAAATTCTTTTCAGTTGTGATTTTTTTGGTTCCCATATCGCGACAACCGATCTATTCGTCACTGATGAAGGGCGTGTGTTAGAAGCGGCGAAACGCTATTTTGCCGAGATCATGATGCCCTTTCGAAGCACGATCCAGAAGAACCTTGAGAAACTGGCATCCTACGAGATAGAGATGATAGCCCCCAGCCATGGACAGATATATCCCCGGGCTTCCCTCATTATTGATGCTTATAAGGACTGGGTCGTCGGAGCACTCCGAAACAAAGTAGTCCTCCCATATGTAACCATGCATGAAAGTACAAGGCAGATGGTCGATTATCTTGTATCTGCTCTTGTGGAGAAAGGTGTCGGAGTCGAACAGTTCAATCTTGTTGCTACGGATATAGGAAAACTTGCCATGGCCCTGATTGATGCGGCTACAATCGTAGTTGGAACTCCAACAATCCTGGCTGGACCTCATCCTTACGCCGCGTATGCCGCGTTCCTGGCAAACGCCCTGCGTCCTAAAACAAAATTTCTTTCCATTATCGGTTCCTACGGGTGGGGTGGTAAGACTGTAGAAGTCTTGGCAGGAATGATTCCTAATCTTAAAGTAGAAGTTATCGAACCTGTTCTTTCCAAAGGGTTACCGTCAGAGACTGATTTTAAAGCTCTTGAGAATTTGGCTGAGACTATCGCGACTAAACACAAAGAACAGGGATTCAAATAGTCGGGTGATATTTTTCTTCCAAGAAATTCTCCTAACAAATCACTGCACTGGATTTTTACTCCGTTGCGCTTCGTAAAAACCAGTGAGTTCAAGCGTCAGTGAACATAATATGAACATAATAGGTCCACTTTTCGCCTTGTCATCTCAAGTGGCCTGCGTTACATTGTAAGACATGAAAACAAGCCTTACCATAAGGCTTGATGACGACCTGGAGCGCATGCTCGACCAAGTGAGCCTAAGGACCGGTCGCACCCGAAGCGATGTAATCCGCGACGCTCTGAGACGGCAACTCTCTATTCTGTGCGAACAACTCAGGAAAGAGGCTCTCCCCTTTGCGGAAGCTCGCGGGTATTTGACTGACGAAGATGTGTTTCGGGACGTGTCGTGAGGGTTTTCCTGAATACGAATGTACTGGTAAGTGCGTTCGCTACACGTGGCCTATGCGCCGATGTTTTTCGCACCGTTCTCGCCGAACACGAACTGATAACCAGCGAATTCGTTTTGGCTGAGCTCGAACGGGTGTTGACAGAGCGATTTGGGGTACCAGAAAAGCATGTTCATTTCATAATAGCACTTCTCCGTAGATATCACGTTGAGCCCATATCAGAAGACCTCCCCGATTTGATCATCCGTGATCCAGATGATCTAAATATTATGGATGCTGCACTGGCCTCGAATGCAGATGTTGTTGTGACAGGTGACCGCGATTTACACGATGTCAAGGACCAAGCTGGTATCACAATCACAGATCCCCGTGGTTTCTGGAACATGCTTAAGGAACGGCCCCGTCAGTAGAGATTCCGGCAGTTGCCATTGTGTTGTGCACCTAAGCAATCGCAGCAACGGACGGGGCTAACAGTTTCTTTCGTTTTTCAATGCAGACTAAGAAAGGCAAAATACCAGCCACCGACCAGCCGCGCTCTTGAGCTCAACCGTTGGTTGCCGAAGAATAAGGTATAGATGACATGACAAGTCGAAAGAAATCGAAGAAGAAACTGAAGAGAAAGCGCACAGCAAAACGGAAGAAGGCCTCACAGGCTGATCGACTTCGATGCGGACTTTGTGGCAAGACAGGAAATCTCACGCGGACTGAGTGTTGTGGTCACTGGATCTGTGACGATGAGCACCAATACATCCCCTTTTCATATGGACGGACCAGTTGCTTCAGGAACCATCGCCGGTACACGCTCTGCGGCTATCATTATGCTGAGGAACACGAGGGAAACTGGAAGAATTGTGCCAAATGCAAAGATGCTTTTGAAACAGAATTATACGTCTACTTTGGCACAAACGAGTACAACTTCGAAAAGTTGGAGAACCCACCTGACTACGAGCCGACCAGATGCGCAAAATGCAAGAAGATCATCTCACTTGGCGAGGATGGCTATACCATCTCGGGCAATGACTACCTCTGCGAGCATTGTTATCCGATGTTTTAGTTTTAGGCCGAACCAACCGCTCCACCCGACAATGGTACAGCTTCACTGAACCGCTACAGCTGAGCTTGGTCGTTCCCGCGGCGCTGCGCGCCACGAGAATGCCGAGTTGACCGGTACCCGCGCGTCCGCCTGGTTCTTCGCCGCTGCGAGCCTCGGGAACCAACCATTCGACCCTGCGGAACCTCCGCCATAAGCAGCAGCTGCCCTGCCGTTATCACGGAGAACTCGCCGTTCGTCTCGGCATTAGCAGTAATAGAACAATGAAAAATTGGTTGAAAATTTTGCAATCGAGGTTGGCAGCGGAGAAATCGAAATATATAATGAATTGGTCTTCAACATGCATCGGGAATCTTCCCTAGAAATGCACTAAACGATATGAAAATTCAGTTCGAGAGAAGTGTTTCACAATTTTCTTTTAATAGAACATTTTTTCTAAAGAATGCCATCGATATGTCCATTGCCCTGAGGACCAGGCTTTACGCTCGCTCGATTGATGGCTTTGCCACCACGATTTCATGGAAAACGCAAACGGTAGACCCATGATTTCTCTAACCTGGCTCTGAGGCGCAGGATTACAGTACTCTATTAAACGAAATATTCGATGTCCAACAATGTGCTCGCAGCTGGACTCGAAAAAGGCAGCGCGCCCAGTGAACCTGGCCGTTAAGGTGGAAAGAAAATGAAAAAGATGCGCAGAAAAGACCGTGCTATTACGGAAGAAGAAGCAAGAGCTTTACTGGAAAAAGCTGAATACGGCGTGTTGTCGACGGTTTCAGAAAATGGAAGGCCGTATGGTGTACCTCTTAACTTTTGCTTAATCGATGGCTGTATATATTTTCATTGCGCCCTTGTGGGACAGAAAATTGATAATATCAACCACAACAAATTCGTATCGTTCTGTGTTGTTGGCAATACCGAGATACTACCTGACAAATTTGCTACAAGATATGAGAGTGCAATAGTTTCAGGTGAAGTTGAAGAAGTATTTGATGTGAACAAGCAACTTGCCCTGGAAGGACTATTACGCAAGTATTCTCCTGAATTTTTCGACAAGGGACTTAAATATATTGAGGATTTGAAAGATAAAACTAGAGTATTCAAGATTACTATCAATAAATTAACGGGCAAGGCACGAAAACAGTGATTTCCCTTATCTGCCCAGGTCAAGAAAAGCGTTGACAGGTAGTGGTTCTCTGGTCTTTCCCAGCCCATTCATATGTTGCCCCCCTGTGGGATCCTCAGCGGAACGCATCACAGCCGTGAAGATTTGCAGCTGCGGTTATGGATTGCGGACAGTCAGGCCTCGCAGGCAAGCCATGGCAGAATGAGCCGTACGCTCTGCAGCGGTACCCAGGAAAAGTTCTTACAATTTCATGGCCCTCATACTCCCACACTCAATTAGCATCGAGCAAGAGCTGCAACCACGGCGTGGCACCTGAGCCCCCTCTCAGGCTTTCGTCTGCACCCATGTCAGGAGCAGAACCTATTGTTCTGGAATCCCCTTCAAAGTCAGTTTCGGGTAATTCGGACGCCAGGCTGGTACCTTTATTGATACATGGAGAACCACGTCTTATGTGAAAATCACCACTGGATGCATCAACGAACATGGGATCCTGTTGGATGTTGCGGCCATAATGGTAGTTATCTGTATCTGTAATGTAGAGGTCCTCGGATTCGAGTATCCCATTTCCAGGGTTTGAATCCGAGTCCTCAGCAAAAACAGCGTTGCCAGAAAAATCATTATTGTAAAGCCTTACAATTGACCCTGTTCCGTCTCCATCAGCATCCGCCCAGATATAAACGTCATCGGCAGTGCCTTCGGCAATATTGGCCCAGAAGATATTGTTGTAGATATCAGCCGCGGCATCGTCCGAAAGTCTGACGTAAGCACCGCCCGCAGAGCTGAAGTTCGCATGGTTTTTGGTAAATGTATTGTTTGTAATGCTAATAACAGTCCCCGAGACTGCGTCAACATACACTCCAGCGCCACTAAATGCTATGTTGCCGTCCAATATATTGTTTGTGAGTGTAGCATGACCTGAGCCCACCACAACCATGGCACCTCCGCCCCCATTTTGCGTCTGATTGTCAACAAAAGTATTGGCGTTCAGGGTGGCGCTATTTACTGCATAAATCCACAGGCCTCCGCCCTGGTTGTCGGCAATATTTCCATCAAAGCTATTTCCGCCTAAAGCAACCTCGCCAAATTTTTCAAACGTCACAAAAGCGCCCCCGCCCCTGTTGGCATGATTATTACTGAATGTATTATTTGTTAGTGCAGCAGTCCCTGAATAGGAATTGCTGTATACTCCCCCACCATAATGGCCCGTGTTTCCGCTAAAAACATTACCTGAAAGGCTAATGTCGGCGGTATGTGACGTTATATATACGCCGCCTCCCCACGCACTTGTGAAGTTCTGGGAAAACTCGCAGGTGTCAACTATGACCGCGGCTTCACCCGTTTTTATGAAAAGAGCGCCTCCACTGCCGCCCGCCTTTCCATTTTGGAAAATGAGGCTCTGTATCTGCACAAGGCTCGTATCGCCAGCATTGTCCCCATTTGCGTCATTGTCGATGGAAAGTATTTGTACAGTATCCTTGCCATCGAGCACCGGTTTGCTATCTGGTTCCAACGCAACAATGCTCAAGCGGCCGTCACCATCGTTGGTAGAATAAATCAGGGTCCCCTTGGCGCTGATATCATAAGTTCCTGGTCCCACGTATATAATGGAATCCAGGCCGTCTGCGGCCGCCTTTTGCAGAGCAGTCTGCAGCGTGCACGGAAATGCCTGGGTACATTGTGTCCAGATACTGGCAGGGGAAGTATAGTAATTAAAACCAGCCCCTAACGCCATAGAAGAGACAAGGAACAGAGAAAAAAGCAACATCATGGAGACAACCGAGACTACAGCGCGCTTCTGCATGACTTTTCCTCCCGCCCTGGTTTACTGTCTTGCCGGATAACTCTTTTACAGAAACCGAGAAGCGGTTGTCAAGAATCCATCCGTTTATGGTAGAAAATGGAGAAGGGACTGAACCGTCTCAGGATTTTATCAATTAAACTTAGCAATGTGGTAACGTTCAAGAGTGTTTGCATCATAGAGAAGAAACATGGACTCCTTCTCAATGAGGGCTTGATCTTTTCGAAGAGTCGCCTTTTGAAAAAGGGGGATGCACAGTCTGTCCAGACTGCCCATCGCATAATCAGCAGAAGCATTCGGTAAACAATCACGCTTATCACCACTCCCTTGCTTCTCCCCTCCGTTGACTTGTGCTGCCAATCCAGTTATCTTTCCTGCCGCGGTTTCAACAAAGTTTGCTTCATGGAGGTGATGCCTATCCTCTTTTTTTCACTGCCGGGCCTTGGCGGCAATGGTGCCAGAGTTTACCAGTGCATCAGCTGCCGCCACATGATTACCCACTCAGACAAGCTCCTCTTTATCATGGGCAGCAACCGCCACATGCGCATAAACCCCCAGGGCATCGAGTGTGATTTTCACACATTCTCTGTGTGCCCGGGCGCCATTCCTCTGGGAGAACCAACACTTGCCCACACCTGGTTCGATGGCTACACATGGCAACTCGCCCTGTGCCGCTTTTGTGGACAGCACCTCGGTTGGTACTATCAATCCCTGTCGGAATCGCAGAGCCCGAGAGATTTCTGGGGACTTCTCATCAACGCTCTGTATATGAGATAGGTGAGGTCGGTGGTCGAGCCGGCCCTTTCGGTCGGACCAGGCTAATAGATTCAGCACTCGCCGCAGCGATATGCGATTATGATTAGGTGCGCCAGTATCTCTATCTGGCCTTCAGGGTGTGCCCTGGGATTGTTCACGCAGGGGACGAGACCGTCTTCCGGATTGAACCTGACCTTGTCGACCATGAAGACTTGGCTCGATTCGGGCATGGCTTCTCCGGGCGCAAAAAACCCGAGACACTTTCCGGCTCGGGCGAAGAAAGAGAGCGAAACTTTGCCACTATGAGAATTTTAAGCGGATTCATGTACATTTTTGCAAGCGGTCATCGGCTGAAAAAACCACCGGTAGTTACAGATTTAGCTCTCTATAGCGACCGTTTACCATCCGATAAGGTCGGGTGGGAAAAGTTGTGTTGGCGGAGAGGTGGCATACGGACCCAGAAAGGGGAGAGGGCTCAGAAATTGAGATCGGCAAAGCAGATCCCCTGCGGAATAAAAACGCACAATATGTATTCGTACAAGCCCACAGCAGTAAGAATTTAGATAGAAGACAACACTTGTTCCAGTCTTCTTGGTTATTGATAACGTCAGAGATGACTTGACACCACCAGCCAGGCATTATGGCAGGGTGCAAGCCAACTTATCGCGGTAACTAAAAGCCACATCCTAGGACGTGTACTCTTCACCCATCGACGGTGTGATTTCTAGGTCTAGAATAGACCCTGAGTAAATATAAAAACCTCCAAATCTAGTCAAGATTGCTATTAACCATAATTGCCTTATGTGTTCATTCCTGAATTCGCGTTTCCTCCAGTCTCTGAGCAGGGTCAAGCACCAAAGCGCATAGAATATGCCTATGCCGACTATTCAGAAAATAGTCAACAGATCGTTTTTTGTTTGCATGTGACAACCTCACTTATGATCATCAGTTTGGATCATAGAATTCTATCTCAACAGAAAAGGCAACGCCATAGTGCGCACCAAACTTAGCTCTAGATCACGGTCCACATTGTTCATTGTTCCTTGGGCTGCAGCCAGAATGATCAGGCTCCTCAGCACTAGCCGCTGCTCGGTCTTGGGCAAGCGAACCCACTGTTTCAGGGTTCGCTCTTGCTCCTCTGTCAACATGATGGGGGTGGCTTTTTTACTCATGCCACCCACTCTTACATATAACTCTAATTTATGCACTTAAGTACCAGTAAGAAAAAGCTGTTGTCGGCTGCATAGTAGAGAAACGCATAAAATCATCCCCGCCCCCTTTTGCACGCGTTATATATCGGAAAAGCGACAGGTTACACCCCTGATGGTAGCAGAGAAAAAAATAATTCCTGTTGCGCAGGATTCTATATAAGTGTTAATTTGAAATTCGAGGAATATTTTAATCTAGGAGTTAATTACCGCTGTGCAGAACGAAGAAAATCTTTCAGGGGCTTCGTCGTGATCAAGGAGCTTATCAAGCAGCACAAATGAACATAAAAGGCGCTAACGGCAAGAAAGTCCCTTTTGCCAGATAAACAAGAATGGGTGCAGCCTACATGTTCCACCTCTGGACAAAATCATTCAACTGGCCAGGGTCTTTGACACCACCGTGAATTGTCTGTCGACAAAGGACCGATCAAAGGACCATTGCATAGCATGCGGCTTGTGGAGCACTTTTGGGCTTTCGAGGACCTAAGGGCAGAGTATCAGAGGCCGTGATCGAACTCGTTGATACTAATAAAAACAGCGTCGAAGGAGCTGCAAGCCCATTAGGCAGGCAAGCCGCGTGGTTCTTAGATATCGTCAAGCTGTTTGGAAAAGGCTCCAGATTATGCCGACTGTTTTGAGCACTGGTCCATATCGAATATATTTTTACAGTCACGAGCCCAACGAACCCCCACATGTGCATGTTGACCGAGAAAACCATTCGTGCAAGTTTTGGCTGAATCCAGTTTCACTTGCCCGCAATCTTGGTTTTAGTGCGAGGGAATTGCGCAAGATAGCTTCGGTCGTGGAAGAAAACGAGCAACTCCTTCTGGAGGCATGGAATGAGTACTTCGGACATTAAACCTGGGGAACGAGTGAAGGATGTCAGTTTTACTGAAGATACTCTCAATGTCGATCTCATTGATGGGCGTACGATTATAGTGCCACTGGCCTGGTATCCCAGATTGCTCCATGCTACACCGCAACAACGAAACAACTGGCAGATATGCGGTGGAGGCTATGGCATACACTGGCCTGATATCGACGAGGACTTGAGCACGGAAGGATTGCTCCGGGGAGCACCAGCTCCAGGGGGCAAGATCTCAGAAGTCGCGTAGGTAAATCTCAGTATCCGTCTCAGTTGGTTAGTCCAAAGACCCGGAATTGGACATCACGCAAACGGAGAAAAGAGCTCAGACCTTTAGAATTGACATCACTACCCTGCTAACTAGTATGGAAATGGGGACGCTGTTTTATAATCCAATAACTCATTCTAGCAATACTTACTTATCAGCTCCAGCTACTGACACTTCCTTTAACGTGGGGAAAAAATGATACCAGCGATAGGCGTTGCAACTTTTCTGGCCAATACTGTATACGAGATGACCATCTCCGCTACAGCCCATGAACAACCAAGACTCCCTGATTTTACTTCTTAAACTATTAAAGAGCATCCAAGTGTTCCCACATCACAACTCTCCTTGTCCCAGGCTATATTATCGGTATCCCAGCCTTTGGTGTGAGAAATTTAAAAGAGCAAAATGGCAGGTTCACTGCCAAGGGAAACTAGGTTGGGACAATAGGCCAAGCCGGTCGTTGTCGAACTACCGCCCTTTGTGTAGACGATCCGGGTGGGCATCGGCATTGTAGGTGATTCTCAGCGTTGCCACATCATTCAGGTCTCTGAAATCATGGTCGGTTTTCATATTGCCCTTCGCATCGTAGGGTGTAGGTGTATGTGGTGCCGTCGTGGTCTTTCTCCTTTACTGCATGCTTGTGTCCCCAGACATATTATTTGTAATCGAGGACCTCTGTGCCCACGGTCTTGGAGGTGATGTTTCCTATGGCATTGTAGGTAAAGCTTACCGGGTTATAGGAGCCTGTGTCGGTCTTTGAAAGGAGTCTGTTTTCGTAAGCTGAGCAGTTATTAGAGGGGAGAAGCTAGCAAGAAATAGCTTTGTCGACGCCAGGTAAGGAAACACATAAATTCATCCCCTTCCCACTTTTTCACTTAGATTCGGCCACGTCCAGATGAAACTCGATGATCTCCTGGAGCTTTTTTGCAGCCGCTTACTCTTTTTTACCCGCTGGGTCACCGTGGACCTGCTCATTCCCAGAATCCTGCTTACCTCGGCGAGAAAGCCGCCCGCCTTGTCCAAAGCGCACTCGCACTCCTCGATGGTGCGCTTTCTGTTGCCCTTTGAGCTTTATTGAGCCATGTCATCCCACGCGTCCCGGAACGCGGGTCCCCGGGAAGGGCAGGCATAAAAAAACCCGAACCATTTCCGGCTCGGGCAAAGGAAAAGAGTGAGACTTTGCCAGCATGAGAACTTTGAGCAGGTTCACGGACGTTTTGCAAGCCATCTTCCGCTGAAAAAAAACCACCGATAGCACAGGTTAGCCTCCAACTGATTACCACTCGATAAGATCGGCTGCGAAAAGTTGGGTTGGTTGACGGGAGGGGTGGATAGAGAGAGGGATTCGGCCGCAGGAGGGAGTCAAAAGTGAAGTGAGGGAGGAGTCAGTAGTGTGATCGGAAAAAAAGAGCCGGGCAGTCCTGCTCTTGGCAGGGCTGATCGCGGCTGTTGCAGATTCTTACAAAAAAGAACCTGATTAGTTAGTGCCTTTGCTACAAGTTCACCCCTAGCCACCTCACAAAGAAGAAATGCGGAACATAGGACATTCTCCAGTCAATGGCAAGATTTGACATCTCTATTTACCTGAATCCGATTTCTTTTCACTTTTCTTTTTGCTAAGTCCACGATAAGCAACAATGACACTCATAACATACAATGGCACAAGACCAAGAGCGATGAAAGTCAAACCTTTTGAGTCCAGATTGCAATTTAGTAACATCAAAATCTTGATGCCTATAAAATAACCAATAATAAAGCATATAGGTAAGGCTAGAAATACAATTAAAGTATATCGTCTTCTATATCTCTCATCTATTTCTTGCCACATGTATTTTTTACCTCGGCCATTTAGTGATTTAATTACTATTGTAATAAAACTAGATTCACGTTTTCTACCATAACAGTATCATATAGATATTTGTTATTAATAATTTAGATCTAACCGGCACCATAAGTACTCATCCTAAGCATATCTCCATTCACGCATGTATCATGATCAGTTTGTTGATTTACTTCTGGATGTAGTTTGGTACCCATATACATAGTGCCTAATCCGACAACTGAAATTGTAACTCCCGTAACGGTACTGTCAACAATTTTGTGTGAAATTTTTTCCTGCCATTTTTCTGAACAGTGGCAGGTTCTTGGCAACTTTTCCTATGGGCTTTGACCGCCAGTGAACTTCCATCTTCAGGCAGATGAAAGCCAGCAAGGTGTAGCATGATCTTTCACCAGCCAGGATCTCCATAGG